>JADZAQ010000170.1 GCA_020852555.1 Burkholderiales bacterium | reverse complement strand
GATTTCCTGCGCCGCCTCGGGGGGACCGAACGTCACGTTGGTGAGCGGCTCGTTGTAGGTGAGCTTCTGCACTTCGAGCGTCTCGTCGAATTTGGGGTCGCCGCGGCGCGTGCGCACCTTGAACGGGATGCGCACGCCCTGCACTTCGCGGCGGTCGGAATAGATCTCGGTGCGCGTGACCTCGCCCTCGTTCTCGACCAGCCGCTCGATGAGCTTCGTCTGCGGATCGAGCCAGAACTCGAAGGCCCGCCCACCCTGCGGGGTGATGACGACGACATCGAAACCGCGCCCGTCGGCCTGGGCGCGCTCCTTGTACTCGATGCGCGCCGGCATCCGCTCGGGAAACCAGAAGGCGAGCCGATCGCGATACGCGGCATTGATCGCGAGCTCGAGTGCAGCCGCGGCGGTCTGGATCTGCGGCTCATCCGCGCCGTCCTGCGTCCAGACGACCTTGCCGTCGTTGCCCATCGCACCGCTGATGGGGCCGATGGTGAAGCGCAGCAGCGCACGACCGGTCTCGATGTCGCTCCATCGCTCGGCACTGCCCTCGAACCCCCCCGCGCCGAGCTTCACCACGCTGTGCTGCGTACGTAGCGTGTCCCACGCGCCGCCGCCGCTCGCCGCCTTGCTGGCTGCGAGCAGCGCTTGGGCATCGATCCTGGCAGCCTCGGTGCGGTCCGCCTTCGCCGCCTCGCCCTTGGCAGCCGCCGCGCGAGGCGTCGCCTTGCCGGCGGCCTCGGGCCGCGTGGACTCGCTGCGCTTGGGGTTCGGCGCTTGCGCCCAGGCGAGCGAAAGGAAGCCGGCGATCACGGTCGCGACGAGGACGCGGACGAAGGTGTGCGACACGATGGGCGGCCGAGAGGAAACCGGTAATTATCGCAGATCGGTCGCGCACGCCGTCCGCGGCGCCGATGCCGGGAGTACACTCGCGCACGGCCCGTCGGCGCAGCGTCGCGCCACCGCCTCCGCGGGCGGCGGAGTCCGGGGTCGACCCACCCGCCGCACGCAGCCGCTTCCGCGATGACCGCCGACCTGTCGGATCCTGCCCCTGCCGGTACTGTGCCGGGCGCTTCCCGCACCGCGCCATCCGACACCATCGCCGCGCGCACACCTGCGGCAATCACCCCGAGCCGCTGGCCGGCGTGGCGCACCGGCTACCGGAGCCGCGACCTCACGCGCGACACGCTCGCCGGCAGCACGCTGGCCGCGTACGCCGTGCCGAGCTCGATCGCCTATGCACAGCTCGCCGGCATGCCGGTGGAGACGGGCCTGTACTGCTACCTCTTCGCGGGCATCGCCTACGCGCTCGTCGGCACGTCGCGCCAACTGGCGGTCGGGCCGACCTCGGCGATCGCGCTGGTCCTCGTCGCGACGCTGGCGAGCGTGGCGCCGGGTGATCCGGTCCGGCATGCGCAACTCGCCACGGTCACCGCATTCCTGGTCGGCCTCATCGCACTTTTCGCTGCCCTCATGCGCTGGGGAGGTATCGTCCACTTCATCTCGGAGACGGTGCTCACCGGCTTCAAGATCGGCGCCGGCATCGTGATCGGCGTGAGCCAGTTGCCGCTCCTCCTCGGCCTTCCCAGCAAGCCGACCGATCCCTGGCACACGCTCACCGCCATCGTGGCGCAGCGCGCGGCCATCGAGACGCCGTCGCTCGTGTTGGGCGTCGTCGCCCTCGTCGCACTGGTCGCCGGACACGCGCTGCGCCCACGTTGGCCGATCCCGCTCGCCGTCGTGGCGATGAGCCTCCTGCTGATGCTGCTGCCGTCGGTCCAGGCGCTGCCGATCCGCAGCCTCGGCCACATCCCGGGCGGCATTCCGTGGCCCGCGCTGCCGCCGCTCGACTGGCGTGAATTCGACGTGCTGATGCCGCTGGCACTGGCCTGCTTCCTCCTCGCCTATAACGAAGGCATCGCCGCGGCACGGCTGCTCGCGCGCAAGCACGATTACGCGATCGATCCCAATCGGGAGTTGCTCGGCATGTCGGCCGCCAATGTGGCCATCGCCTTCGGCCACGGCTTCCCGTCGGCGGGCGGCCTGTCGCAATCGCTCGTCAACGACGAGGCCGGCGCGCGCTCGCCGCTCTCGCTCGTCGTCTGTTCGGCGTGGATGGTGCTCGCGCTCCTCTTCCTCACCGGGCTCTTCGAGCGCTTGCCGCAGCCGCTCCTCGCCGCCCTCGTCCTCGCCTCGATCCAGGGCATGTTCCGGATCGACGAGCTGCGCCAGTTGCTGCGCGTGAACAAGGCGGAATTCCTGATCGCCGTGGTGACGATCCTCGCGGTGCTCGGCCTCGGCATCCTGAAGGGGGTGCTCGTCGCCTGCGTGTTCTCGCTCGCGATGCTGATCCGCCGCCTCGCGCTGCCCGAGTGCGTAGTGCTCGGCCGCATTCCCGGCACCGACCAGTTCGCCTCGCTGGTGCGCCACCCCAATGCGCTGCCGGTCCCGGGGACGCTCGTCTTCCGCTGCAATGCGGCGCTGCTCTACTTCAACGTCGACGGCGTCGGCGCGCGTCTGGGCGCGCTGCTCGAGCACACGGACCCGCCGCCGCAGCGGATCATCGTCGATCTCGCCTTCACCACCGAGATCGATCTCGCCACGGTGCGCATGCTGATGGCTTTCGCTCGTCGCGCCGCCGCCGACGGCGTGACGGTGCGCCTCGCCAATGCGCACTACCGGGTGCGCCGCTTGCTACGGCGCGAGCGCTGTGCCGCGCTCCTCGGTGACCTGGTGCGTGCCTATTCGATCGCCGAACTCGTCGCTGCCGCCGACGGCGCGCCTCAGGGCACCGTCATGCCGAACGTGAACAGCGCGGCATTGCCGCCCAGCAGGACGAACTCGGCACAGTAGCGCGTCCAGCAATAGCCGGTCGACGGGATGATCGCCGGCGCGATCTCGTAGTGGTTGAACGGGATCTTGTCGCGGTACTCGCCACTGTAGCCGTGCAGCAGGCCGGCGGACAGCTTCACGTAAAAGGGCGGGTGCTCCTTCCACGGCCGCCATTGCAGCCCACCGTAGAGGTACTGCGAGAACTGCCCGAACGAATTCTGGAAGAGCGAGAGCCCGACGATCCACTGCCCGTCGAGCCAGTGCTTGTCGAGCCGATACTCCATGTCGAAGAGGTACGACTGCTGGTGATCGGGATCGTAGTGGAAGTGCAGCGTGTAGTAGGCAAACTGGAAGTACCAGCGGTCGGTGCGCCACGGCTCGGGCGCATCCCAGCCGGGACGGGTCGACCACAACGAGGCGAGCGAAGGCTCCTTTGCCGGCTCCGTTGCCGCGACGGGGGTCGTCGCCTGCGCGAACAGCAGCGGCGCCGTGACCTCGTCACCGCCGGCCGGCGTCACCCGCAGCGTGACGGTCGTGGGCGGCGCCGCCTGCGCGAGCACGGCCGGTGCCGTGGCGAGGATACTCCCACCCACCGCTAAGGCGAGCACCCACGCGCATGCTCGTGCCGGAGGTGATGCGCAGATCAGGGCAACGATACGGGACGGCAAAGCGGCGGACGGCGAAAACGAGAGGCGCGGGTGGCGATGGACGGACATGGGCGGTCGAACGGTGTTTTTTTTGGCGCGTAACCTTACCACGCCACCCGCCACCACGCGGGGCACGACGCACCGCACCAGGGGCGCTGCCGCTACGCCGTAACACAGGCCACACCGGCCCGCTGCTCCTTCGCCGCGGCGATGCTCGCGGCATCGGGCAGTGCCACGCCGTTCTTGACGGCGGTGATCTCGGCCAGTATCGAGATCGCGATCTCCGGCGGCGTGCGGCTGCCGATGTAGATGCCGATCGGGCCGTGCAGGCGCGCGATCTCTTCGGCCGTCACCTCGAACTCGAGGAGGCGCTCGCGGCGCTTCGCATTGTTGGCGCGTGAACCCAGCGCCCCGACGTAGAACGCCGGCGACTTCAGCGCCTCCATCAGCGCGAGGTCGTCGAGCTTGGGATCGTGCGTCAGCGCGACCACCGCGCAGCGTTCGTCGAGCTGCATCGCACGCGCGGTGTCATCGGGCATCGTGCGCACCACGGCCACGCCAGGAATGTCCCAGGTTTCGGTGTATTCCTCCCGCGGATCGCAGATCGTCACCTGGTAGTCGAGGCCCACGGCGATGCTCGCCAGGTATTTCGAGAGCTGCGAGGCGCCGATCACCAGCATCCGGTAGCGCGGGCCGTGGATCGTCGTGAGCGTGGTCCCGTCGAAGGTGACGCCGTCGTTCGCGCGCGCCGGGTGCAGCGTCGCCTCGCCGGTGACGAGGTCGAGCCGACGCGCCACGAGATGCCCCGCCTCGATCTCGCGCAGCAGCGCGCGCATCCCCGATGCCCTGGTGAGCGGTTCGGTCACGAGCTGGATGGTGCCGCCGCACGGCAGCCCGAAGCGCCGCGCCTCGTCGGCGGAAACGCCATAGGTCACCGCCTCGGCGGCGCCTTGCGTGATGCCGAGTCGGCGCACGCGATCGATGATGTCGTCCTCGATGCAGCCGCCCGATACCGACCCCACGACAAGACCGTCGTCGCGCACTGCGAGCATCGCGCCTTCGGGTCGCGGCGAACTCCCCCACGTCTTGACCACCGTGACGAGCAGCACGCGACGACCGGCATCGAGCCAGTCCGCGCTGCGCTTCAAGACCTCGAGATCGACGCTGTCCATGGTCCGTCCCCTCCGTCTGGCTGCACCGCTCGCGTCATTCTACGCTCGCGCGGCGCGCCTCCTTCCGCGGCTTCCGCGGTAATGCGGTATCGTTGCGCGTAGCGTCGTCTCGACCTTCCGCGGCAACGTGCGCACACTCCTTCGCTACTCGGTCCCGCTATCGCTCGTCACCGTGTTCGTCCTGCTCGCGACGATCGCGCTCGACAAGCCGGGGTACTACTACGACGAGGTGATCCACATTCCGGTGGCGATGCGCGCGCTCGGGGATTGCGAGGTCGACGCCGCGGTCACCAGCGAGATCGGCTGCTTCCCGCTCATGCAGACGCTGGGCTACGTCGGCGCGGTCAAGGCGTGGCTCGCCGCGCCGATCATCGCCGCCTTCGGCACCAATGTGTGGTCGGTGCGGCTCCCCCCGATCCTGATCGGCGCCCTGACCCTCGCCATCCTGTGGTCCTTTGCCCGCCGTGAACTCGGCGTGACGTGGGCCGCCCTTCTCCTCCTGCTCCTCGCGGGCGACCCCGTGCTCCTCAATCACGCGCGCCTCGATTGGGGTCCCCAGATGATCGCGCTGCTCTTGCGCGTGACGTCGCTGGTGGCGGTGGTGCGCTGGCTGCAGACCGGCCGGGCGCACTGGCTCGCGCTCGTCTGCGCGAGCTTCCTGGTGGGTGTGGTCGACAAGGTCAGCTTCGTGTGGGTGATCGGCGCCTGGGTTGCCGCGGTGGCGACCGTGATGGGGCCGATGGCCTGGGGTCGGCTGCGCGCCGGCGCGCCCTGGCAGCCTCTGCTGGCCGCGATCACGCTCGCCCTCTTCGCCTGGGCGTTGGCAACGCTGGTGCGCCGCGCCGCCGGCCTCGACATCCTGGGCGACGCGCAGACGCTGACCTGGAGCGGGCAACTCGCCAAGGTGTGGAACCTCTACGCCGGGACGTTCAGCGGGCTTTCGGTGATCGGCTGGGTCTTTGGCGCCGCGGTTCCCACCACGGCCGCGTTCAACGTGCTGCTGCTCGCGCAACTGGCAGCCGCCGTGGTGCTGCTCGCCTGGTGCCGGCCGTGGACGCCCGCGCGACGCCTGCTCGCCCTGCTCACCGCCGCCACCGTCTATCTCCTGCTGGCGATCGCGCTCACCCGGCAGGTCGGGGGTTCGCACCACCTCTTCACCCTCTGGCCGATGCCGACCTTGCACCTGGTCACGCTGGTCGCGGTCGCCGCGCAGCACTTGGGCACCGAGCGCGGGCGGGGAATGGTGCTGCGTAGCACGATCGCCATCGCCGGGATCGCTGCCGGCGGCGCATTGCTCGCGTGGAACGTCGCCATGGACCTGCGTTACGCCGACATCTGGCGCAATGATCGCGACTTCCAGCCGCTCTTCGATCCCGCCATCACGAAACTCGGCACGCGGCTCGACGAACTCGCACCCGACCGGGTGATCTCGGCCGATTGGGGCTTGCACCAGCCGCTCGTCACGTTGGCTGGTCGCGAACGGGCGCCGCGCTACCGCGAGTGGACCTGGCGGCTGATCGACGCCAGCGACAACCTCGGTCGCGACGACGTGCAGCGGGCGATCGCGCGCGACGTCACCGGCAAGCGCGTCGCCTTCGTGCTGCACGGCGAGGGCTACACGACCTTTGCCGGTGCACACGCGCGGCTCGCCGCGCTCCTCGCCGCCACGCACCCGTGCCACACGAACGAGGAGGGATTCGCGAACGCGGCGGGGCGCACGATCTACACGATCGTGCTGGCCGACTACGCGAGTTGTCGGCGAGCCATGCCGGCTACCCGCTGACGCGGGCGCCGCCGCCAGCGCACCGCCGCCGGTGCGGCGTCACGCCCTGCGCCGGGTCAGCGCAGCCCGCGCACCGCGAGCCAGGCGATGATGGCCGCGATGATGGCGAGCGACACCCAGCGGATCCACGGACTGCTGCCGGGTGCGCGGCCGGACCCGACCTCCACCACCTCGCCGGTTTCGGCGATGGCTCCGCCGCCTTCCACAACCTCGGCCGGCGGCGCGAGGCGCGCACTGAAGCGCGCGAAGAAGTCGTCGGCAATCTTCGCCGCGGCGGCATCGATGAGCCGCGAGCCGATCTGCGCGATCTTGCCGCCGACCGTCGCCGCGACGACGTAGCTGAGCGTCGTGCTCGACGCGTCGGCCGGCGCGAGGGTCACCTTCGCTTCGCCGTTGGCGAAGCCGGCAGCACCCCCCTGCCCCTCGAACTTCAGCGTGTACCCGGTCGGCACCACGATGTCGGACATCGTCATCGTCCCGGTGAAACGCGCCGACACCGGGCCGATCCTGGTCGCCACGACGGCCCGCCAGCGTCCGTCACCAAGCGACTCGAAGGATTCGCAGCCCGGGATCGAGGCCTTCAGCATCTCGGGGTCGTTGAGCGCGCTCCACACCGTTTCCGCGGAAGCCGGAATCACCCGGCTGTTGGTCATCTCCATCGACGCTCCTCGTGCGGCGTACCCGCGCCGCCGGGCGCATCGTAGCAAACGCGACCTCGGGGCAGCGGGCGACGCGTCGCGGCGACAGTGCGCCTTCGCCACGACGCGGGGATCGCTCCGGCGGTCGTGGTCGGGCGCATCTTGCACGGTATAGTGCCACCGGGGCATTTCGTCGTTCGCGCCCGCCCGCGGCGCAGCGCTGCCCAGCCACCCTGTCGAGACGACCACGAAAGAGCCGTCACCATGCGCCAACTCCGCTCCATCGCCGCAACCCTGTTCCTCGTCTTGGCCACGGCCGTGCATGCCGCGGCGCCGGTCGACGTGGTCGAGTTCTACCATCAGGGCTTCGACCACTATTTCGTCAGTTCGCTTGCCGCCGACATCGCTGCCCTCGACAGCGGCACGCTCAAGGGCTGGGCTCGCACGGGACGCACCTTCAAGGCGTACGACGCCCCCGCCGCCGGCATGAGCCCGGTGTGCCGCTTCTACATTCCGCCCGCGCAGGGTGACTCGCACTTCTATTCGGCCTCGCCGGCCGAGTGCGCCGAAGTCGCCACCAAGTTCCCCACGTTCACTTACGAATCGCCGAGCGTCATGTACGTCGGCCTGCCCGATGCGCCGACCGGCGCCTGCGCGGCAGGGACGCTCCCGGTCTATCGGCTGTGGAACAACCGCGTCGATTCGAACCACCGCTATACGACCGACACCGGCGTGCGCGCCGAGATGCTCGCCCGCGGCTACATCGCCGAAGGCTACGGGCCGGAGGGGGTGGCGATGTGCTCGCCTTCCACCACGAACTCGTTCGAGATCGCGCTTTCCCCCGCGGTGGTCACCCTGACTCCCGGCGAAACGCGCGACGTGCAGGTGACGGTGACCCCCAATGGCGGCTTCGCGGGCCCGGTGGCGCTCGTCGTTGCCGGCCTGCCCGTGGGAACGCGCGCCGATCCTGCCACCGCCACCGTGAACGTCGGCCCGGGTCCGGGCTCGATCGTGGTGCACGTCGCGGCCGAGGCCGCTGCGGCCCCGACCGGCAGCGTCGCGTCGGCCACGGTCAGCGCCACCGCCGGTGGCGCCAGCGCGGTGGCGACGCTGCGTATCGGCATCGTGGCCGCCGGCAGTCCCGTCGCCGCGCGCCTGCGGGTGATCGCCGACGTCGAGCAGCGTGCCCGCGAACTGAGCGCACCGGCGCCGTCATCGCCTGCCTTCCTGCAGGCGATCAACGCCTACATGGCGAGCCGGAGCGAGTACACCGCGACCGGCATCGACGGCGAGACGCAAAGCGCCTGGGGCCGCTTCGCCGACGGGCGGCTGCATCTCGTCGTCGCCAACCGCGACCCGGCACCGGCCGGTTCGTTCGTCAAGACCATCGAGCCGCGCAGCAACGTCGAGGTGCCGGACGCGACCACGGCACGCCTGCTGCACAGCTTCGGGACCAACTTCGAAGGCCAGACGCCCATCGACGAGATGCGCGGCGCCCTGCGCAGCCGCGGCTGGAGCGTGCGCAGCGGGCCGGAAGGCATGGCCGGCATCGAAATGCTGAAAGCCGCGAGTGGGGACGGCTATTTCTACATCAACACGCACGGCGGCCGCGGCGAGACCGGTGATCCAGGCGAACCCGAAGGGAAGATCTATGCAATCCAGACCTCGACTCTCGTCAGCGACGACCTCGAGCAGGCGTACGACGCCGACCTCAAGGCGCTGAACCTCATCCATTTCACCGCGCGCAACGGCGAGCAGATCACGCTCGCCGGCTTCCCGGTGATGAGCGACTGGGACACGCGGTACGCGATCACCTACCGCTTCGTCGTCAAGTACATGAACTTCGCGCCGGGGAGCGTCGCGTTCATCAACGCCTGCTACAGCAGCCGCAATGCGCCTTTCGTCAACGCCTTCCTCTTTAAGGGCGTCGGTGTCTACCTCGGCTGGTCGGAGAAGGTGTCCGCCGCGGCGGCGTACGAGTCGCCACCGTACTTCGTCGACCGGATGGTCGGCGCCAACCAGCACAAGACGAAGGAGTCGCCGCCGCAGCGTCCGTTCGCCTACGACCTCGTACTGCAGGACATGACGAAGAAGGGTCTCGACACCGACAAGGCGACCGGCGCCAAGCTGCAGGCGACGGCGAAGACCGGGGCGCCGCCGCCGATCTTCGCGCCGTCGATCCGCTACGTCGCGGTCGAGGAATACGGCGATACGCTGACGCTCACTGGTGAATTCGGCTCGCGCGCCGGGAAGGTCACGGTCGGCGGCACCGAGCTCGCCATCCGCAGCTGGGCACCCACCCGGATCGACGCGACGCTGCCGCTCACCGGAGCTGGATCGTCGGGAGACGTCGTGGTCGAGGTCGACCGCGTGAGGAGCAATGCGCGCCAGCTCACCGAGTGGGTGATTCCGATCAAATACTCGTGGGTCGACGTGGGTGACACGCCCGGATGGCGAGTCGATGGAGCCGGTGCCGTCCGGCTGCGCGCCGACATCGCCGGCTATCGCTTGCTGCCGGCGGAAGCCCCGAAGTACAAGTCACGCGGCGGCGCCCTGACCCGCGACAGCGCGATGCGGATCACCGCGTCCGGTTCGAGCGCGATGGGCGATTGCACGGCGACCTTGGGCGGAACCGGCGAGTATGTGGCCCCGGTCGCAGGCGCCGCGACCATACTCGCGAGTGCGTTCCGGGTCGCCGCCGACACGAGGCAGGGAGCGTTGGGGCTGGCGCTGGGCTTCGCGCAGTCGCCACACACCATCACCATCAGCGGGCGCGATTGCCCATCGGTGACGATGCCGTTTGCGGCCACGTTCGGCCTCCTCGACGGGCCGGTCAGTTTCCCGAACGACCAGACCGACAATCCGCAGATCTTCGAGATGCCCGGCGTGACGTTTACGCTCGATTCGGCGTTCAACATCCCTCCGGTGAGCAACTCGTCGAACGACGCCGGGGGGACGTTGACGGTTTCCTGGAGTGGCGTGGTCACCAAGGCGCCACCGCGCGATACCGACGACGCAGGGAAGTGATCACGCGCCGCGGCACCGTCGGGGCGTCACGCCCCGGCGGACGCGGCGCGATCAGCGCGCCACTGGCTGCGACCGTGCCTCGCCGCGTGGCGACCGGCGCCCCCACCCCGCGCCCAGCGCACCCGCGAGGTCGGTCAGCGACGCGACGTTGTGTACCGGCAGGAAGTCGTCGACGAAGGGCAGCATCGCGCGGATGCCGGCGGGACGCGCCTCGAAGCCCGCGTAGCGCAGCAGCGGATTGAGCCACACGACACGCGCGCAGGACTTGGCGAGCCGCTCCATCGCGAACGACAGTCCCTCACCCGCGTCGGCGTCGAGGCCGTCGCTGATCAGCAGCACGACTGCGTTCTGACCGAGGAGGCGGCGCGACCAGCGACGGTTGAAGTCGGCGAGGCAGGCGCCAATGCGCGTGCCGCCCGCCCAGTCGTCGACGGCGGAGGCCACACGCGCGAGCGCCACGTCGACGTCGCGGTGCTTCAAGTGGCGCGTGATATTGGTGAGCCGTGTGCCGAACACCAGCGTGTGCACGCGGTGGCGATCGTTGGTGATCGCGTGCAGGAAGTGCAGCAGCATCCGCGCATAGCGGTCCATCGAGCCCGAGATGTCACAGAGCACGACGAGCGGCGGCGGCCGCCGCACGCGGGTGCGGTAGGCGAGCGGCGCGAGGTCGCGCGCCGGACCCGTCATCCGCCGCAGCGTCTGGCGCAGGTCGATGCGCTGCCCGGCACGTGCCGCCCGCGTGCGCCGCTGCGGCAGCTCGGGCAGCGGCAGCCGCAGGCGTGCGAGCATCGCCCTGACCTGCGCGAGCTCGTCGAGGGTCATCGTCGCGAAGTCCTTGGTCTGCAGCACCTCGCGCGCCGAGAAGGTGTGCGCGGCATCGAGGTCGACCTCGTCGTCCGCGGCGGGCGGTGGCGTACGCGGTTGCGGCGCCTGCGCGAGGCGCGCCGGCGGCC
The DNA here is from genome assembly GCA_020852555.1 of Burkholderiales bacterium. Classification (GTDB taxonomy): domain Bacteria; phylum Pseudomonadota; class Gammaproteobacteria; order Burkholderiales; family Casimicrobiaceae; genus VBCG01. The sequence goes on along the minus strand of JADZAQ010000170.1, from coordinate 3,181 downwards.
GCGCCTCGTCGCGCTCGGCGAGCCGCCCCTGCACCGGCGGCAACTGCCCCGCGACGATGCGTTCGAGAAGGCGCGGATTCTTCCAGAAGAGGTCGAATGCCTGCTCGAAAATCGGCAGGTGCTCCTGCCGCGAGACGAGCACCGCAGCGAGCGCGGCGCGAAAGTCGGTGCGCTGGGCGACACCGACGGCGCTCACCGCGGCGAGCGCATCGATGACCTTGGCCGGACCGAGCGGCAACCCCGCCGCGCGCAGCAGGCGCACGAAGTGCAGGACGTTCTCGGCCAGATGGCCGCGCGGCAGGAGCGTCGGCGCGGCAGCGGCGAGCACGCTCACGTCGGTGCGCGCGGCGGCGTACGTTCGCCCGTACCGCTCACGCCGCCGCCGCAGCCTGCGCCTCGGCGACGATGCGCGCGGCGACCTCCGGCGCGAGCGCGCCGATGTCGTCCTGATACTTGAGCAGCACGCCCAGCGTGTCGTTGACCACGGCGGGGTCGAGCGCGACGCGGTCGAGCGCGACCAGCGCCTCGGCCCAGTCGAGCGTCTCGGCGACCCCGGGCGCCTTGAAGAGATCGAGCGCGCGCAGGCGCTGGGTGAATGCCACCACCTCGCGCGCCAGCTGCTCCGGCGCCCGCGGACACTTGCGGCGGACGATCGCGAGCTCGCGTTCGGCATCCGGATAGTCGACCCAATGGTAGAGGCAGCGGCGCTTGATCGCATCGTGGATCTCGCGCGTGCGGTTCGAGGTGATCACCACGATCGGCGGGACAGCCGCACGGACCACGCCAAGCTCGGGAATCGATACCTGGAAGTCGGAGAGAACTTCGAGCAGATAGGCCTCGAAGGGCTCGTCGGCGCGGTCGAGTTCGTCGATGAGGAGCACCGGCGCCACCCCGTCCGGCGGCTCGAGCGCCTGCAGGAGCGGCCGCTTGTGCAGGAAGCGCTCGGTGAAGATGTCCTGCGCGAGTCCCTCGCGGCTCGCCCCTCCGGCTGCCTCCGCGAGCCGGATCTCGATCATCTGTCGCGGATAGTTCCACTCGTAGACGGCGGCCGCGGCGTCGAGCCCTTCGTAGCACTGCAAGCGGATCAGCGAGCGGCCAAGTCCCGCCGCCAGCACCTTGGCGATCTCGGTCTTGCCCACGCCCGCCTCGCCTTCGAGGAAGAGCGGCCGGCCGAGCTTGAGCGCCAGGAAGACCGACGTCGCGAGGCGCCGGTCGGCGACGTAGTCCTGCGCGCCGAGGAGCGTAAGCGTCGCGTCGACGTCGCCTGGAGGGTGAACACCGCCGATGGGAACGGCATCGCCAAGGGTCGCGCGTGACGATTCCATGGCAGCCATCATAGCAAGCGTCCGCGGGGAACGACGGAAACGTTCAGGGCGCGCCCGATCCCGAAGGCGAGCGCCGCGAAGCACGGCACCATGAACAGCAGTTCGCCCACGTCCACCGGAGTCGTGCGGTAAAGAGCAGGATCAGCAGCGAGAGGCCGGCCAGCGCGGCCAGCGCGATGCTCGCGGCGACGCGCGCCGCGGAGATGCAACCCGTCGCGGCGATCAGCAGGATGACCGCGGCGAACGCGTAGATGCCCCACGACATGAGCGCGACGAAGCTCTGGAACACCACGTCGAGGATCTCCCAGAGGCCCTTGCTCGCGGCGACGCGACCGACGGCGAGAAAGCCCACCGCCAGGGCTGCATACGGCGCGACGACGAGCGTCGCCAGCACGTGCAGCAGCGCCGTCACGCGATGATGGCCGTCCAGCGTCGGGGGAGCCGGCGCAGCACGGCTCCGCGGCGAGTGCGGCGACCGGACGTGAGGAGACGGTTGATCATGCGGCCTTGTGCCCACATCCACCGGCCTGTGCGGCCGCTTTGCGCAGGTCTGCAGGAATGATGGGTTGGGCTGCTCATGAGTGATAGACAGACTTGGAAAACTGATCAGTTCAAGACATTTCATTGCGCCGTAATGACGAGCGGCTCACGAATGACGTCTTGGCCCTGAATTGACTCTTCGGAAAGCATCCGATTGGCGTCGAGAACCAAGCCGACCGATTCGAGAAGGTTCGACCTCGCCTCTTCGAGGCTGGCACCTTGCGTATTGGCTCCAGGCAATTCCTCAACGAAAGCCACATAGCCCTCTGGCACCTTGCGAAATACGGCAGTCAGTTGCATCGGGGAACCCCTTGGCGAATGGACCATTGTTAGGGGGCGCTGCGATAGACCTCACGGCGATGCCCCACCTTGATGACCTCGACGGTCCGATGCGCGTCATCGACCACATAGATGACGCGATAGTCGCCTTGGCGAACTCGAAAGAGGGCCGCCGGCCCTGCGAGCTTTTCACTGCCCGGGGGCTTGCGTTCAGTCGCCAGCGATCGGATCCGACCCACGATCCGTTGACGGTCACGCTTGCTTCCAACCGCCTCGATCTCCTTTGCGGCAGAGGGCTTGATCAGCAGTCTATATTCGGCCACGCTTCCTCAGATCGCGAACCAGCGTCTCGAAGGAAACACTGCGCTCGGACTTGCGTTGATCAAACGACGCAAGATCCTCGGCGTCTTCCGCCAGTGCGATCTTCACGGCGTCGTTGACCATGTCGGAAATCGACCGATCGGTAGCGGCTGCCTTGAGGCGCAGCGCTTGGTGGACCGCTGCGTCGAAATACACGGTGGCGCGTTTGGAGTCTTCCATCTTGTGCATGGTAGCGCCATAACGTCACAACGTCAAGACGCTGTCCGCTATCGAAGCCTGCTACCGTCGGAGCTGGCCGGCGCGCCGCCACAGGCGCCAGCAGAAAACGAATAGCGCCGATCGGCGCGGGCCGCACCGGCCGCTTGCGAACAAGGTTCTTGCCTTCGCTATCGCTGAGCTTCAAGTGCGGCACGCTCCCCTTGCTGCCATCTAACGTACGAGATGAGAGGCGCGCCGCCGCGACGCCCGCCGAGTAGCAGCTGCGTGTCGGCGCGTCCGCTCGACCGACCGGTTAGGCCGGTACGTCGACGTACCGAACAGAGCTGGTTGGCGCGGGGATGGAGGAACCATCTCCGCGCATGCCTTCAAGATGGGCTCGTCAGCGAAATCTGTGGGTAGTCATGGGTGTTTCGGGGGCCGTTCAGCCTTTGCAATCAGAAACTGATAGAGCTTGCGACAGGTGACGTCGAAGGCATCTTGCTGCTGTTCGGTGATAG
>JADZAQ010000169.1 GCA_020852555.1 Burkholderiales bacterium | reverse complement strand
GTAGACGCACCAGCCTTAGGAGCTGGCGGGGCAACCCGTGGGGGTTCGAGTCCCCCCTTTCGCACCACGAGAATTCCAGGATCCGCACCATGCAAAGCACGTTGGAGAATCTGGGCGAGCTCTCGCGCCGCCTGAACGTCGCCGTCCCGCTCGCGCAGATCGACGGTGAGGTCGGCAAGCGGCTTGCGCGTCTCGCGAAGTCGGTGAAGGTGCCGGGCTTCCGCCCCGGGCACGTGCCGCTCAAGATGGTCGAGAAGCAGTACGGCTCGCAGGTCCGCTCGGACGTCATCAGCGACGCCGTCCAGGCGAGCTTTGCCGATGCGGTGCGCGAGCAGAACCTGCGCATCGCCGGCTATCCGCGCATCGAGCCGGCCGCCAATCCGAGCGCCGCGGATGGCGCGCTCGAATTCTCCGCGGTCTTCGAGGTGTATCCGGACATCGTCCTGGGCGACATCGCCGCGGCCACCATCGAGCGCCCGCAGGTCGAAGTGACTCCTGCCGACGTCGATCGCACGCTCGAGGTCCTGCGCCGCCAGCGCGCGACCTTTCATCCCGCGCCGGACGGCGCCGCCAGCGGCGACCGGGTGAAGGTCGATTTCACCGGCACCATCGACGGCGTCGCCTTCGCCGGCGGCCAGGCGACCGACTTCGACATCGTGGTCGGCGAGGGACGCATGCTCCCCGAGTTCGAGACCGCCGTCACCGGCATGCGACCCGGCGAGCAGAAGACGTTCGATCTCGCCTTTCCCGCGGACTATCACGGCAAGGACGTCGCGGGCAAGACGGCGCGCTTCGAGCTCACCGTCAAGGACGTCGCGCGACCCGACATTCCGCCGCTCGACTCCGCCTTCGCGACGGCGTTCGGGATCAAGTCGGGCGAGGTCGACGACCTGCGTACCGAAGTCGAGAGCAATCTCCAGATCGAGTTGAAGCGCAAGATCGCCACGCTCCTGCGCGACCAGGTGATGCGCGTGCTGCGCGAGCGCGCGACCCTCGTGCTGCCCAAGTCGCTCGTCGAGGGTGAGGTGCAGCAACTCATGCGCCGCATGGCGGGCCAGCTCCAGCAGCAAGGCGTGAAGGCCGAGGACATCAAGCTCGAGCCGACCATGTTCGAGAAGCAGGCCGAGGATCGCGTGGCGCTCGGCTTGATCCTGGGCGAGATCGTGCGCAACGAGAGCCTGGAGGCGAAGCCCGAGCAGGTGAAGGCGATGGTGCGCGAGCTCGCGCAGACGTACGAGCAACCCGATGCGGTGGTACGCTGGCACTATGAGAAGCCGGAGCGGCTCGCCGACTTCGAGAACCTGGCGGTCGAGCACAACGTCGTCACCTGGGTGCTCGGCAAGGCGCAGGTGAAGGACGTTCCGGCGTCGTTCGAGGATGTGGTCGGCACGCCAGGGCGCCAGTAGCCGTTGCCGCGGCAGCCGCCATCCACGCCGATACCGGCGATACCCATCGACTCTTCGAACCTTCCCAGGACGCGATCCGTGATTCCAGCCAGCCTGCAAGGCCACCTCCACGAACCCAGCGCACTCGGCCTGGTGCCGATGGTGATCGAGCAATCCGGCCGCGGCGAGCGCGCCTACGACATCTACTCGCGCCTCCTCAAGGAGCGGGTGGTGTTCCTCGTCGGGCCGGTCAACGACGCGACCGCCAACCTCATCGTCGCGCAGATGCTGTTCCTCGAGTCGGAGAACCCGGACAAGGACATCCACTTCTACATCAATTCGCCGGGTGGGTCGGTATCGGCGGGGATGGCGATCTTCGACACCATGCAGTTCATCAAGCCCGACGTCTCGACGCTGTGCGTCGGGATGGCGGCCAGCATGGGAGCATTCCTCCTCGCCGCCGGCGCCAAGGGCAAGCGCTTCGCGCTGCCGAATTCGACGATCATGATCCACCAGCCCTCGGGCGGCTTCCAGGGCCAGGTCTCCGACATCGAGCGCCACGCCCAGTACGTCATCGACCTCAAGCATCGCTTCATCTCGCTGATGGCGGGATTCACCGGCCGTCCCGCCGAACAGGTCGAGCGCGACCACGACCGTGACAATTTCCTCTGGGCGGACGCCGCTCGGGAGTACGGTATCATCGACAAGGTCTTGCAGAACCGGGCATCCGGCGCGTAGAGTTCCTGACGCTTCTTCCGAGATTCCCACGATGGGTTGTTGAATGGCCGAAAAGACTTCCGGCGACAAACTCCTGTATTGCTCGTTTTGCGGCAAGAGCCAGCACGAGGTCCGCAAGCTCATCGCCGGCCCGTCGGTGTTCATCTGCGACGAGTGCATCGAGCTTTGCAACGACATCATCCGCGAGGAGGGCGCCGGGACCGAGGCTGCGCCGGGGTCGCGCAACAAGTTGCCGACGCCACGCGAGATTCGGCAGAGTCTCGACCAGTACGTCATCGGCCAGGAGTTCGCGAAGAAGATCCTTTCGGTCGCGGTCTACAACCACTACAAGCGGCTCGAGGTCGGCGCCAAGGAAGACGAGGTCGAGCTCACCAAGTCGAACATCCTGCTGATCGGACCCACCGGTTCCGGCAAGACGCTCCTCGCGCAGACGCTCGCCCGCCTGCTCGACGTGCCGTTCGTCATCGCCGATGCGACGACGCTCACCGAGGCCGGCTACGTCGGTGAGGACGTCGAGAACATCATCCAGAAGCTCCTCCAGAAGTGCGACTACGACATCGAGAAGGCGCAGCGCGGGATCGTCTACATCGACGAAATCGACAAGATCTCGCGCAAGAGCGACAACCCGTCGATCACCCGTGACGTGTCGGGCGAGGGCGTGCAGCAGGCGCTGCTCAAGCTCATCGAAGGGACGATGGCGGCGGTCCCGCCGCAGGGTGGTCGCAAGCACCCGAACCAGGAGTTCGTGCAGGTCGATACGACCAACATCCTGTTCATCTGCGGCGGCGCCTTCGACGGGCTCGACAAGATCATCCGCCAGCGCACTGCCAAGACCGGCATCGGCTTCGGTGCCGAGGTCGCGAGTCCCGACGATCGCAAGAGCGTCACGCTCCTGCTGCGCAGTGCCGAGCCGGAGGACCTCATCAAGTTCGGCCTCATCCCCGAATTCGTCGGCCGGCTGCCGGTGGCGGCGACCCTCGACGAGCTCGACGAAGCGGCGCTCATCGAGATCCTGGTCGAGCCCAAGAATGCGCTCATCAAGCAGTACCAGAAGATGTTCCGCATGGAAGGCGTCGAACTCGAGATCCGCGAGGCGGCGCTGCGCGCCATCGCCCGCAAGGCGCTCGCCCGCAAGACCGGGGCCCGCGGCTTGCGCTCCATCCTGGAGCAGGTGCTCCTCGACGTGATGTACGATCTGCCGTCACTCACCAATCTCACGCGGGTGGTGGTGGACGAGTCGGCGATCACCCACGACGGCAAGCCGCTGCTCATGTTCGCCGACCCGCCCAAGGTCGCGGCGCGCTCGTAAGCCCCTGTTTTTGAAGGCCAGAGGCCTTATCCCCCGTCCGACGGCTTGAGGCGCCGGGCGGGCACCCCCATTTTCGGTTCAAGCATTCTTTCGAAGGCCGCCCCATGTCCCAGGACGCACCCGTTCCCGCCACCGACCTGTCCGCGCTGCCGCTTCTTCCGCTGCGCGACGTGGTCGTGTTTCCGCACATGGTCATCCCGCTGTTCGTGGGGCGGCCGAAGTCGATCAAGGCGCTCGACATGGCGATGGAGGCGGGCAAGCACATTCTGCTCGTCGCCCAGCGGCAGGCGTCCAAGGACGACCCCGCGGCCGCCGATCTGTACGAGATCGGGAGCGTGGCCACGGTCCTGCAGATGCTCAAGCTCCCCGACGGCACGGTGAAGGTGCTCGTCGAGGGTACGCAGCGCGCGCGCATCGCGAGCGTCGTCGATCGCGGCGAATACCTCGTCGCCCAGGCGGTGACGCTGCCGGGCGAGCCGGGCACCAGCAACGAGGTCGAAGCCATGCGGCGAGCGCTGCTCGCGCAGTTCGACCAGTACGTCAAGCTCAACAAGAAGATCCCGCCGGAGATCCTGACCTCGATGTCGGGGATCGACGATGGCGGACGTCTCGCCGATGCGATCGCCGCGCACCTGCCGCTCAAGCTCGAGCAGAAGCAGCAGATCCTCGAGATGAGCGAGGTCGGCAAGCGCCTCGAGCATCTCCTCGGCGTCATCGAGGGCGAGGTCGACATCCTGCAGGTCGAGAAGCGGATCCGCGGGCGTGTGAAGCGCCAGATGGAGAAGAGCCAGCGCGAGTACTACCTGAACGAACAGGTCAAGGCCATCCAGAAGGAGTTGGGCGAGGGCGACGAGAACGCCGACCTGGACGAGATGGAGAAGAAGGTCAAGGCCGCGCGGATGAGCAAGGAGGCCGAGGCCAAGGCGGTGGGCGAGCTGAAGAAGCTCAAGATGATGTCGCCGATGTCGGCCGAGGCCACCGTCGTGCGGACGTACATCGACACGCTGACGTCGCTTCCCTGGCGCAAGAAGAGCAAGATCAGCAAGGATCTCGCGCACGCGGTGAAGGTTCTCGACGCCGATCACTATGGCCTGGAGAAGGTCAAGGAGCGGATCATCGAGTACCTCGCGGTCCAGCAGCGCGTCGATCGCCTGAAGGGGCCGATCCTGTGCCTCGTCGGACCTCCGGGCGTCGGCAAGACCTCGCTCGGGCAGTCGATCGCCAAGGCGACCGGTCGCAAGTTCATCCGCATGTCGCTGGGCGGCGTGCGCGACGAGGCGGAGATCCGCGGCCACCGGCGCACCTACATCGGCTCGATGCCGGGCAAGATCCTGCAGAACATGACCAAGGTCGGCGTGCGCAATCCGCTCTTCCTGCTCGACGAGGTCGACAAGATGGGACAGGACTTCCGCGGCGATCCGTCGTCGGCGCTCCTCGAAGTGCTCGATCCCGAGCAGAACGACACGTTCGTCGACCACTACGTGGAGGTGGAGTACGACCTGTCCGACGTGATGTTCGTGGCGACCGCCAACACCATGAACATTCCGGCGCCGCTGCTCGATCGCATGGAGGTCATCCGTCTGTCCGGTTACACCGAGGACGAGAAGATCGCCATCGCCAAGCAGTACCTCTTGCCGAAGCAGATGAAGAACAACGGCATCAAGCCGGAGGAGTTGCGCGTCTCCGAATCGGCGCTGCGCGACATCGTGCGCTACTACACGCGCGAGGCCGGCGTGCGCAGCCTGGAGCGCGACATCAGCAAGATCTGCCGCAAGGTGGTGAAGGCGTTGCTGCTCAAGGAGAGCGAGGGGAAGGCGCGCAAGAGCAAGGCGCCGATCGAGGTCGCGTCGAAGAACCTCGACAAGTACCTCGGCGTGCGGCGGTTCACGTACGGTATCGCCGAGAAGAAGAACCAGGTGGGCCAGGTCACCGGTCTCGCGTGGACCGAAGTCGGTGGCGACCTCCTGACCATCGAGGCCGTCGCGCTGCCGGGCAAAGGCAAGACCACGAGCACCGGCAAGCTGGGCGACGTGATGAACGAGTCGATCGCCGCCGCGCTCTCCGTGGTGCGCCATCGCAGCCGGCAGCTCGGCATCCCGCAGGATTTCTACACCAAGACCGACCTGCACATCCACCTGCCGGAAGGGGCGACGCCGAAGGATGGGCCATCGGCGGGCGGCGCGATCGTCACCGCGATCGTGTCGATCCTGACCGGCATCCCGGTGCGTTGCGACGTCGCGATGACGGGCGAGATCACCTTGCGCGGCGAGGTGCTGCCGATTGGCGGCCTGAAGGAAAAACTCCTCGCGGCGGGGCGTGGCGGCGTCAAGACCGTGCTCATTCCCGAGGAGAACGTGAAGGACCTGGCGGAGATCCCCGACGAGATCAAGAATCGGCTCGACATCCATCCGGTGCGCTGGATCGAGCAGGTGCTGGAGCAGGCGCTCGAGCGGCAGCCGGCGGCGCTCGCCGATGACAAGGTCGAGGGTGAGCCGCCGCCGGTGCCGTCGGCACCGGGTGCGGACGACAAGACGCCTGCGCTCAAGCACTGACGCGCCGGGTCGTCGCACACGCACCAGGCGTGCCGCGGTTCCGCTGCGCCGTGACGCGCGGCAGCATTGGGTGCGACGTCGTCACGACTAATGCCGTGGCATCAAGCACGTGCGCGCGCTAGTTCGCAGACGACGCGAGCGAGAGCCGATGCTGCGCTAGGCGTGTACAAGTGTCGCGACGCATCGTCATTCTTGACCGCGCAAATCGTGAACGCTATAAGGACCTTTCCGAAGCGGTGATCGCGGCATCGGCGACATCTATCCGGACCCTTCGGTGCAACTCGTGTGATAAGGGGAAGTGTGGTGAACAAATCCGAACTGATCGACGCCATCGCCAAGCACGCCGACATTTCCAAGGCCGCCGCCGGCCGCGCGCTCGATGCCACGGTCGATGCCATCAGCGGCTCGCTCAAGAAGGGTTCGATGGTCACGCTGGTGGGCTTCGGGTCTTTCTACGTCGGCAAGCGCAAGCCCCGCGCCGGGCGCAACCCCCGTACCAACGAGCCGATCGCGATCGAGGCCGCCAAGGTGCCGAAGTTCCGCGCTGGAAAGGCGCTCAAAGATGCGCTAAACTAGCAAACTTCGCGCGGCCGGCGTGCCGGATCGGAGAGCTTGCGAAGGACGCGCGGACGGCAATACGTACTCGGGCGTCGGACCAAGGGTGCTTAGCTCAGCTGGTAGAGCGTCGCCCTTACAAGGCGAATGTCGGGAGTTCGAGCCTCTCAGCACCCACCAATTCGCGGGTTCGCCGTGTCGTCTGGTCGATGTCACCGCCGAACTCGGTATCTTGCAGGGAACGTCGCGCCGCCACAGCAGCGTCGTCGGAGTGGTAGTTCAGTTGGTTAGAATACCGGCCTGTCACGCCGGGGGTCGCGGGTTCGAGTCCCGTCCACTCCGCCAACACCCCGTTCGTTCGCGCGCGCCGCGCGGCGAGCATCCTTCGGCGCACCGCCCGGTGCCCCGCCCATGGAAGTAGCGATCCTGCTGCTGCTCATCGTTTTCAACGGTGTCTTCGCGATGTCGGAGATCGCGCTCGTCACCGCGCGCAAGGCGAGATTGCAGAAATGGATCGACGAGGGCGATACCGCGGCAATCGCGGCCGCGCGCCTGGGTGAGGATCCGACGCGGTTCCTCTCGACGATCCAGATCGGCATCACGTCGATCGGCGTGCTCAACGGCATCGTCGGCGAGGCGGCGTTCGCCGAGCCGTTCGCGGCCTGGCTCACGACCTTCGGGATCTCGGGGCGCATCGCGTATCACGCGGCGACGGCGCTCGTGGTCGTCGTCGTGACGTACTTCTCGATCGTCCTGGGTGAACTCGTGCCCAAGCGTCTCGGGCAGACCAATCCCGAGGCCATCGCCCGTCTCGTGGCGCGGCCGATCGGCTGGCTCGCGGTGGCCACCAAGCCGTTCGTCTGGCTGCTCACCAAGTCGACCCGGGCGCTGCTGCAACTGCTCGGCGTCAACGAGCGCATCGGCGTGCCGGTCACCGAGGAGGAGATCCACGCGGTCCTCGCCGAGGGACGCAGCGCCGGCGTCATCGAGACGCAGGAGCACACGATGCTGCGCAACGTGTTTCGCCTCGACGATCGGCAGATCAGCTCGCTTATGGTGCCGCGGGGCGATGTCGTCACGCTCGACGTCGACGCCCCGTTCGAGGAGACCTTGCGCATCATCGACACCTCCGATCACGCTCGTTTTCCGGTGGTGCGCGGTGGCTTCGACGACATCCTGG
>JADZAQ010000168.1 GCA_020852555.1 Burkholderiales bacterium | reverse complement strand
TGCGCACGCTGCGTATCGGGCTGGAGGCGCCGCTCGTCCTCACCGCAGCCTTCCTGCGGGCGACCGCGCGCTGGCCGGCGCGGATTGCCGGCCGCTGCCGTGTTCTCAACGTCTCGTCGGGCCTGGGGCGCCGGCCCATGGCGAGCCAGGCAGCGTACTGCACCGTGAAGGCGGGGCTCGATCACCTCACGCGCTGCGTGGCACTCGAACAGGCAGGGGCGGTGCATCCGGCGCGCGTGGTGTCACTTGCGCCCGGGGTGATCGATACGGACATGCAGGTGGATCTGCGCGCTGCCCGCCCCGAGTGGTTTCCCGATCATGCGCGGTTCGTCGCACTGAAGGCCGATGGGCATCTCGATTCGCCGGCAGAGGCCGCGCGCAAGATCGTCGCCTTCCTCGACCGCCCGGACTTCGGCAGCCAGCCGATCGCGGACGTGCGCAATCCTTGACTTGGTAGCGCCGATCGCCGGCCTATCGGCGGGATCGCAGCGCGCGTGGCCTTGCCGCGTTGCGAAGCGCAGTTCGCGCGTGACCGGGGCGCCGCGCGCTACGTGCGAATCTGCCCGGTCCCCAGCACGACCCACTTCTGGCTGGTGAGGCCGTCGAGCCCGACCGGCCCGCGGGCGTGCAGCTTGTTGGTCGAGATGCCGATCTCCGCACCCAGCCCGTATTCGAAGCCGTCGGCGAAGCGCGTCGACGCATTCACCATCACCGAACTCGAGTCGACCTCGCGCAGGAAGCGCATGGCGTTGTCGTGGTGCTCGGTGACGATCGAATCGGTGTGCTGCGAGCCGTACGTCGCGATGTGGTCGATCGCCTCGTCGAGCGAAGCCACCACGCGCACGGCGAGGATCGGCGCCAGGTATTCGGCGAACCAGTCGCTCTCGGTCGCGTCCTTCATTGCCGGGACGAGTTCCCGCGAGCGCGCATCGCCGCGCAATTCCACGCCCTTGTCGAGGTAGATCGCGGCCAGCGGCGGCAGCACCACGGACGCGATGTCGGCGTGCACGAGCAGCGTCTCCATCGTGTTGCACGGCGAGTAGCGCTGCGTCTTGGCGTTGTCGGCGATGCGGATTGCCATCGCGACGTCGGCCGAGGCGTCGATGAACACGTGGCACACGCCGTCGAGGTGCTTGATGACGGGCACCTTCGCTTCGCGCGCGATACGCTCGATGAGACTCTTGCCGCCGCGCGGCACGATGACGTCGACGTGCGCCTCGTCGGTGATGAGGTAGCCGACGGCGGCGCGGTCGGCGGTGGCGATCACCTGCACCGCGTGCTCCGGCAATCCCGCCGCGAGCAGGCCCGCGCGCACGCACGCCGCGATCGCGGCATTGCTGCGCAGCGCCTCCGAGCCGCCGCGCAGGATCGTCGCGTTGCCGGACTTGAGACACAGACCGGCGGCATCGGCGGTGACGTTCGGCCGCGATTCGTAGACGATGCCGACCACCCCCAGCGGCACGCGCATCTTTCCGACCTGGATGCCGCTCGGCCGGTAGCGCAAGTCGCTCATCTCGCCGACCGGATCGGCGAGCATGGCCACCTGCTCGAGTCCCTCGGCCATCGCCTGCACCGTCTTGCCGGTGAGCGTCAGCCGGTCGACGAAAGCGCGATCGTGGCCGGCAGCCTGCGCGCGCGCGACGTCGTCGGCGTTGGCGGCGAGGAGCGTCGCCTCACCCGCGCGGATCGCGCCGGCCATCGCTCGCAGCGCGCGATCCTTGGCGCCCGTGTCCGCCCGCGCCACGGCCCGCGCCGCGCTGCGCGCGGCGACGCCGACACCGTGCATGTAGGCGGCGACATCGTCGATGTCGTGCAGACCGGGGATGTTGAGGTTGGTCATTCGCCGATTCTAGCGCGCCGGGGTGAGCGTCTCGACGCCGGTGTCGGAGCCGACCAGGATCACGTCGGCGCCGCGGTGTGCAAAGAGCCCCACGGTGACCACCCCCGGGATCTGGTTGATCGTGGTTTCGAGCGCGGTCGGATCGGTGATGGCGAGCCCGTCGACGTCGAGGATCACGTTGCCGTTGTCGGTGGTGAAGCCCATGCGCCACGCCGGCCGGCCGCCGAGGTGGACGAGTTCGCGCGCGACGTAGCTGCGCGCCATGGGGATCACCTCGACGGGCAGGCCGAAGGTTCCGAGGACGGGAACGACCTTGGTCCGGTCGACGATGCACACGAACTTGCGACTCGCCGCGGCGACCACCTTCTCGCGGGTGAGCGCGCCGCCGCCGCCCTTCACCATGGCACCCCAGCGGGTGACCTCGTCGGCGCCGTCGATATAGACGGGGATGTCGTCGACGTTATTGAGCTCCTCGACCTCGATGCCATGCGCTTGCAGACGCGCGGTCGACTTCGCCGAGCTCGAGACGGCGCCTTTGATGTTGTGCTTGATCCGGGCGAGCTCGTCGATGAAGAAATTGGCGGTGCTGCCGGAGCCCACGCCCACCCACGAGTCGGGAACGACGTGGCGGATCGCCTCGCGTGCCACCGCCTGCTTCTGCTCGTCCTGCGTCATGCCCCCATCCTTCGTGGCAGCTACACGAGGGCGCGCCGCAGATCGGCGAGGAGCCCCGAGTAGTAGGTGATGAAGCGGGCCGCCGACGCGCCATCGATGACGCGGTGGTCGTACGACAGCGACAGCGGCAGGACGAGTCGCGGCGCGAAGGCCTTGCCGTCCCACACCGGTTTCATGGCGCTCTTCGACACGCCGAGGATCGCGACCTCCGGGGCGTTGATGATCGGCGTGAAGGCGGTGCCGCCGATGCCACCCAACGAACTGATCGAGAAGCAGCCGCCCTGCATGTCGGCGGCGCCCAGCTTGCCTTCGCGCGCCTTGGCGGACAACTCCGTCATTTCGCGGGCGATCGCCAGCACCCCCTTCTTGTCCGCATCCTTCAGGACCGGGACCACGAGCCCGTTGGGGGTATCGGCGGCGAAGCCGATGTTGAAGTACTGCTTGCGAACGAGGTTGTCGCCGTCGAGCGAAGCATTGAAGTCGGGGAACTTGCGCAAGGCCGCGACCGCGGCCTTGATGAGGAAGGCGAGCATCGTGACCTTGACGCCGGCCTTCTCGTTCTCCTTGTTGAGCGTGATCCGCAGTGCCTCGAGGTCGGTGATGTCGGCGTCGTCGAACTGCGTGACGTGCGGGATCATCACCCAGTTGCGGGCGAGGTTCGCCCCCGAGATCTTCTTGATGCGCGACAGCGGCACCGACTCGATCGGCCCGAACTTCGCGAAATCGACCGTGGGCCACGGCAGGAGGTTGAGCGATCCGCCGCCGGTGACGCTGCCCGCACCGGCCGCGCCGGCGCCGCCGGCGAGTGTAGCCTTCACGTAGCCTTGCACGTCCTCCTGCAGGATGCGCGCATTGGGCCCGCTGCCCTTCACCTGCGCGAGGTCGACGCCGAGTTCGCGCGCGAACTTGCGCACCGAGGGGGAGGCGTGTGCCGCCACGAAGGCCGCGTCGTCGACGGCCACGGCCGATGCTGCGGGCGCCGGTGCGGGCGCTGCCGGTGCCGCGGGTGCGGGCGCTGCGGCTGCCGCCGCCGGCTGCGGCGCCGGTGCGGGGGCCGCGGGAGTCGCCGCCGGCGCCGGTGCGGGTGTCGCTGGTGCTGCTGCCGCGCCTTCGGCCGCCTCGAGCAACAGCACGAGCGAGCCCTCGCTCACCTTGTCACCGGGCTTTAGCTTGACTTCCTTCACCACCCCCGCCGCCGGCGCCGGCACGTCCATCGTCGCCTTGTCGGATTCGAGCGTGACCAGCGGGTCTTCCGGCTTCACCGCGTCGCCAGGCTTGACCAGCACCTCGATGACGGGAATGTCCTTGAAGTCACCGATGTCGGGTACCTTGACTTCGATCATGGGGGCCTCGTGTGGTTTCTTCGTGGGTATCGGCGACGGCGCGGTGCGTCACACCGTCCAGGGCGCCGGCTTGTCGGGGTCGAGTCCGTACCGGGCGATCGCTTCGCCGACCTTCGCGGCGGGAATCGTGCCGTCGTCGGCGAGCGCCTTCAGTGCCGCCACCGTGACGTACTCGGCGTTGACCTCGAAGAAGCCGCGCAATTTCTCGCGCGTATCCGAGCGGCCGAAGCCGTCGGTGCCGAGGACCGCGTAACGGCGGCCCACCAGTTGGCGGATCTGCTCGGCGAACAGGCGCATGTAGTCGGTGGCGGCGATCACCGGGCCCTTGGTGCCGGCAAGACAAGTTTCGACGTGCGATTGGCGCGGCGGGTCGGTGGGGTGCAGCATGTTCCAGCGTGTGACTGCATAACCATCGCGGGCGAGTTCGGTGAACGACGGGCAACTCCACACGTCCGCCTGCACGCCCCAATCGTTGGCGAGCAACTCGGTGGCGGCGATCACCTGCCGCAGGATCGACCCGGAACCGAGCAACTGCACGCGCGGCGCCTTGGCGGCACCCGCCGCGGCCTTCTTCGACGGCGCTTCGCCCTCGCGGACCGACGCGGCGAAGGCGGCCAACGATGCCGTGTCGCCGATCCGATGCATTCCCTTGAGGATGTCCGGGGCCGCACCCTCCGGCATGTCCGGATGCATGTAGTTCTCGTTGAGGAGCGTGATGTAGTAGTAGACGTCCTCCTGCTCCACGTACATCCGGCGCAGGCCGTCGTGGATGATGACCGCGACCTCGTAGGAGAAGGTCGGATCGTACGAGATGCAATTCGGGACCACCGACGAGAGGATCTGCGAGTGGCCGTCCTGGTGCTGCAGGCCCTCGCCGTTGAGCGTCGTGCGCCCTGCGGTGCCGCCCAGCAGGAAGCCGCGGGCGCGGATGTCGCCGGCGGCCCAGGTGAGGTCGCCGACGCGCTGGAATCCGAACATCGAGTAGAAGATGTAGAAGGGGATCATCGGCGTGTCGTGCGTCGAATACGACGTCGCCGCGGCGATCCAGTCGCACATCCCGCCGGCCTCGTTGATGCCCTCCTGGAGGATCTGCCCGCCCTTCTCCTCCTTGTAGAACATGAGCTGGTCGTGGTCCTGCGGCGTGTAGAGCTGGCCCTGCTGGTTCCAGATCCCCAGCTGGCGGAACATGCCCTCCATGCCGAAGGTGCGCGACTCGTCGGGGACGATGGGGACCACGTGCTTGCCGACGTTCTTGTCGCGCACCAGGATGCCCAGCACCTGCACGAATGCCATGGTGGTCGAGATCTCGCGCTCGCCGGTGCTCTTCAGGAGCCGCTCGAAGGCGGTGAGCTCGGGGATGGC
>JADZAQ010000167.1 GCA_020852555.1 Burkholderiales bacterium | reverse complement strand
GACCCAGTTCGCATACCAGTCGAGCACGTCGCCGTAGAGGTGCACCGAGCCTTGCATCATCTGCTCGATCACCTGCACGTCGCTGCCGAGCTGCTCGCCCTGGATGAAGTTCACCTTGAGCTTGCCGCCCGCCTTGTCGTTCACGCAGGCCGTGAAGCGCAGGTTCTGCCGGTCGAGGATCGAGCCGAGGGCGTCGGAGCCTCCGAAGGTAAGGGTGGTTTGCGCCATCGCCGGCGCCGCGAGCAGCAGGCAGGCGGTGAGCAGAGTCGAGCGAAACACGGGCTTCATCGGTAACCTCCTTGCCGGGTCGGTTTCATGCCACGCATCGGGGTGCTGGCGGCGGGTCGAAGTAGCGGCGCTCGAGCGCCGTCTGGTTCTCGTAGATCGAGCCTTGATGGCGCGCCGGCGGCAACGGCATGCGCACCGGGCAGTCGACGATGCGCGGCACGACCGTCGGAGCGCCGACGAGGAGCCGCGCGTCGAAGTCGTTCCAGTCCGGAATGCCGAGCAGCGGGAACGCATCCGCGGCCGCGAACTCGTACAGCAGGAGATTGCGCGAGCTCTTCGAGCGGTTCTGGGCCGAGCCGTGCACCGCGCGCACGTGATGGAACGAGCACGACCCGGCCGGCGCGAGAAGCGGCACCGCGCCGGCGTAGTCGAGCCGGTCGCGGTGCGGATCCATCGCGCCGCAGAAGCAGCCGTCGCTGCCGTGATGGTCGTACGTCGGATCACGATGGCTTCCCGGGATCACGAGCAGCGGTCCGTTTTCCTCGGTCGCGTCGTCGAGCAGCACGCCGACCGCGAGCAGGTCGTCGTTGGTGTGCGGGTAGAAGGCCCAGGCCTGGTGCCATTCCACCGGAGACCCGAACTCGGGCGACTTGAGATTCAGCTTCGAGCCGTGCAGGCGAACGCCGCTCGGGCCGAGCAGCGCCGACAACACCTCGAGCAGCGCGGGGGAGCGCATGAAGTCGGCGAACACCGGATCGACGACGTGCGGCTTCTTGATGCGCCTCACGCGCGGCTCGGCGGGCGTGTGCGAGGGCTCGAGATCGTAGACGTCGTCATGCGCCGTCACCCGGCGCGCGCCCTCGATCAGACGCGCGACGGCCTCTTTCATGCGCATGCGCACGGCATCGTCGAGAAGACCCTCGACGACGAGGAAGCCGTCGCGCCGGTAGCGCTCCACGGCCGCTGCATCGATGGGCTTCATGCGGTCCTCAGTCGGCCAACGCGGGCGCGTCCTGCGCCATGAGGCGCTTCACCAGGCGCACCGCCTCCACGGCGTTCCTGGCATAGCCGTCGGCGCCGATCTGGCGCGCGAACTCCTCGCTCACGGGCGCGCCGCCGACGATGATCTTGCAGCGTTCGTCCAGACCGCGGTCCTTCATGCCCGCCACGATCGTGCGCATCTCCATCATCGTCGTGGTGAGCAGCGACGACAGACCGAGGACGTCCGGCTCGAACGCCGCGACCTCGTCGTAGAACTTGTCGCGGGACACGTTGATGCCGAGATCGCGGACGTCGAAGCCGACCCCGCGCAGCATCGTCACCACCAGGTTCTTGCCGATGTCGTGCATGTCCCCGGTCACCGTACCGATCAGCACCTTGCCGCGCTGCTTGTCGCCACTCGCCGCCAGATGCGGGGCGAGCACGTCCACGGCCGTCGTCATCGCGCGCGCCGCCAGCAGCACTTCGGGGATGAACGCCTCGCCCGACGCCATGCGATCGCCGACCTGGGTGATCGCAGCGATCAGACCCCGCTCGAGGATCTGCGACGCCGGTTGGCCCTGCGCGAGGAGATCCTCCACGTGCCGGGCGATGTCGCGATGCTTGCCCTTGAAGACGTCCTGTCGCACCGTCTGGAACACGTCGTCCGGCGCTCGGGGCGCTGTCGCCGCCGCCACCTGCGTCGTCGCCCTGGCTTGCGCCGCGTCGGGCGTCGGCCGGAAAGCACCGGCCTCGAGCGGCAGGCGGCCTTCCTTCTCGATGCGCTCGCCGATGCGCTGCAGGCGCGAGAACACCGCCGACGGCGGGACTTCGTCGGCGATGCCGACCACGATGCGCTGGCCCGGCGCCACGGCTCGGAAGAGCTGGTCCATGTACGCCTCGAAGTCGGCCTCGCTCGTGCCCGGCATCACCACCGTGGACGGAATGCCGCCGAACAGCGACATGCGCGGCGTCCAGTGCCGGCAGAACTCGGCGAGCGTCACCTTGGTCATCGGGGCCGGACACAGCGACTCGGCGATGTTCATGCCCGAATCGCGGATGAGGTCGAGCAACCCCCGGTTCTCGCCGTCGGTGTGGCACAGCACGAGCTTTCCCGCCGCGTTGAGCGCTTGCGCCGCCTTGCGGATCCACGGCTGGATCTCCTTCGCGAAGTACGGCGGGAAGGTGATCATCTCGTCGAAGTTCGATCCCCACCACACCACGTCCGCGGGCGACTGCGCGACGAGGTTCAGGATCTTCTCCTGCAGCGGCGCGATGCGTTCGGCGAGGCCGCGCATCTCGTCCTGGCAGTCCTTGGAGTGGATGAAGAACTGGGTCGCATCGCACAGGTCGTGCTGGATCCAGTGCATCGGCGAAGCGACCAGGCAGCCGACGGCGACCGCCACGCCGTTGTCGCCGATGTCCTCCTCCTTCCAGCGCCGGTAGCGCTCGAAGCTCGGCACCACGTCCATGTGCTCGAACAGATAGCCCGCCGGCGCGTAATCCGCGGGCGTCTTGATGAGATGCTCGATGACCGCCGGATTGGTGATGCCGTGCCGCTGAGAGTCGACGTCGTAATGCATCAGCGTGCTCACGCTGCCGAGCGGCGTTCGGTAGGTGACTTGGGTGCGAGGCCCGGTGCGCCGCACCTCCACTTCGACGTCCTTCGGCAGCACCACGTCGTAAGGCGTGTCGCGGCTGTAGAAGACGCCGATGCCGCGATGCAGGTACAGGGGCTGGTACGCCGGGTCGAGCTGGTTGTCGCAGAAACGATGGTGGAACGGCCAGCCCTCGGCGCGCGCGATCTCGTTCATCGCCGCGCCGGCGTACTGCTTCGGGAGCGTGCCCGAGGTGGAATTGGCGAGGTACCACAGGTCGAGACGCGGCACGTAGGGCAGCCGGTCGACCATCTCTCCGCGCAGCGCAGCCAGAACGCGCGCCTTGTGCGTGAACGCCATTCGTCCCTCTCCCCCTGGCGCGATCGTCATCGACTCGTGCGGTTTCGCAAAGCCGCTGCGTCGGTCGCCGGACATATTAATTAGCCGGCGATGCACGACGCGCTGGCGACGTGAACGGAGGCTTGACATGGATCAAACAAAGCGCCCGGCTCGCGGTTGCGAAGCGGCGCTCGGGCGGACGAGGTGGCGATCCCGGTCAGCGGCTCGCGTCCACCCGCGACGCTCGCCCGATTGGGCCGTTGATCTGAGTCAACGGGCCCGTGTCGCGGTCGGCGCATCTTCGGACGGCGCGTACGTGCGTCGCCGCCTCGATGAATCCCTACGCAGTCCTGTTCCTGTACCTCGTCGCGATCCTCGGCTTCGTGGCGTTCACGCTGTTCCTCAATCGCGTGCTCGGCCCGAAGCCGAAGGCGTCGCGGGTGAAGCTCGAGCCGTT
>JADZAQ010000166.1 GCA_020852555.1 Burkholderiales bacterium | reverse complement strand
GCTAGACGTCGCGTGTCGCGAAGGTGTTGCAGGAGCGCGGATCGCCAGTGCTCATGCCCTGCTTGAACCAGCGGGTGCGTTGCGCGGCGGTGCCGTGCGTGAACGCATCGGGCGCGACGCGTCCCTTGGTGATCATGTCGTCGCCCACGGCGGCGGCGGCGCGCAGGCCCGCCTCGACGTCATTGGGATCGATGAGCTTGCGCTTGGCGGCGTAGTAACCCCACACCCCCGCGTAGCAGTCCGCTTGCAGCTCGAGCCTGACCGACAGCGCATTGCGCTGCCGGGCGTCGCGCCGCGCCGCGGTCTGGTCGTACTCGCGCATCGTGCCGAGTTCGTTTTGCACGTGGTGGCCGATCTCGTGCGCGATCACGTACGCCTGCGCGAAGTCGCCCGGCGCGCCGAAGCGCTGCGCGAGCTCGCGAAAGAACGCGGTGTCGAGGTAGACCTTGCGGTCGGCCGGACAGTAGAACGGGCCGGCCGCGGCATTGGCCATGCCGCACGCCGACGGGTACGAGCCGCTGAAGAGGACGAGTCGCGGCGCATCGTAGCGCGAGCCCAGGTTCTTGAAGAGCACCGTCCAGACGTCCTCGGTGTCGCCAAGAGTGCGCTGCACGAAGGCGAGGGCAGGATCGCCCTGCGCGCTGGCCGGTGCCGCCGGGCGGGCCGGGGCCCGCGGTACCGGCTGACCCGGCGCGCCGCTGTCCATCATGCCGAGGAACGACAGCGGATTGACGCCGAAGAGCAGACTCACGATGACGACGATGACGAGGGTGCCGCCCCCGAGGCGCATGCCGCCGCCCCCGATCGGAAACCCGCCGCGGCCACCACCCCCCTCGCCGCGACGATCCTCGACGTTGTCGCTCGGCCGCATGTCGCCCCAGCGCATGGTGTGTTCCTCTCGTTGCCTCGAAACCGAACAGTCTACGTTGCGTGGGCTCCCGTCGATCCGCCGGGCGCCGGCGCGTCCGCCGGGACGGCGCCGTTCCGGGGCGGCATCACGCCTTGATGCAGCGATAGAGGAACGGCAGGCTCACGTCCATGCGGTAGTCGATCGCCGAGTGCGTATCGTCGAACTCCTCGTAGGTGTGCGCGATGCCGTGCGCGGTGAGTTCGCGGGAGACGATGCGGGCGCCGAAGTGCAGATGGTATTGGTCGCGCCAGCCGCAGTCGAGGTACACGCCGGCGAGGCGCTTGAGGTCGCGGGCGTGGCGCGCGACGAGGTGGATCGGATCGTGCTCCCGCCACTTCGCCCAGCGCTTGGGGATGAGTTCCCCGGTGTCGAGGTCGACCGGCAGCCGGAAGCCGAGCGGCGTGGCGGGATCGGGGTCGTAGGTGGCCGCCATGGCGAGTTCCATGAGCGCGTGACCCTCCCCTTCGGTCATCTTGTCCTTGCGCCACATCGCCTCGAGGAAGCGTCGCGCGCGACCGTCGTCGCGGCCGTCGGCCGGGACCGGGGAACGGGCGCGCTGTTGTCCTGCACGCAGCGGCGGTCGCCGATAGCGGGCGAGCTCGTTCAAGAGCCGTGGGAAGTCCGGCAGATAGCAGAACTCGAAGTACGCATCGCCCGAATGGCAGGCGATGGCGCCCCAGGTGTCGCCGTAGCGCATGCCGTGGATCAGCGCGCCGTAGCCGCCGGAGGACTTGCCGAAGCAGGCCCGGTGCTCGCGCGCGGCCAGCGTGCGGAACTCGCGGTCGACGAACGGCACGATCTCGCGGGTGAGGTAATCCGCGTAGCGTCCCACCGCCTTGCTGTTCACGTACTGGTTGCCGCCCAGGCTGGTGAAGCAGTCGGGGAACACGATGATGCACGGCCCCATGCGGCGCTCGGCCACCAGCCGCGCGGCACGCTCGGGCACGTTCTCGTCGAACGGCCGCCAGTTGACGTGTGCGAGCCCCGATCCGGTGAAGCCGACGAGGTCCACGAGCACCGGGAAGCGACGGCCGCGTCCACTCGCCTTGCCGCGGACCGTCCCCTCGTGGTAGCCGGGCGGCAGCCAGACGGCGAGCCGTCGCGTCGCCGGATCGCCGAGCGGATTGTCGCGGAGCACGCGGGAACTGTGTTCGACCACGACCACCGTGCCGGGATCGTGCGTGCTGTGCTTGCGGGCCATGTCGGATTCTCGCCAAAGGGCAGTGGCGCGGATTGTGCCTCAAGCGCGCGGCCGGTCCCGCTTCGTGCCCGGCGTCCGGCCGGGCTCGCCGCGTTGCCGCCGCCGGCCGCTACGGCCCGAGGGCGCGTCGCGCGTCACCCACCGTACGCTGGGCGCCCAGCGGCTGGTCGTCGCGCAGGACCGTGAATTCCGCCAGCTCGAAACTGTCGGGCAGGCTGGCGGGGCGCGGCGCGAAGCTTGCCCGCCCTTCGAGGGTGAGCGTATCGGTCCGCCCGGCGACGGGCGTCCCCTTGCTGTCGACCGGCCGGTAGGCGAGCTTCAAGGCGAATGCCACGTCGTCCCGTGTCGCTCCGGGGCGCACGCTGCCGGTCATCCGCCACGGGGGGCCGTACAGGATCACCGCGTTGGGCGCCGCCGTACGAATGTAGCGGGTGTCGCTCGCCGCCTTGACCGCGCGTGGCGCGGTCACGTCGGCAGGCGGTCCGATCACGCCTTCGTCGAGGAGCAGCGCGGCGAGTTGCGCCGCCATGATCGGCATCGAGATCATGATGTCGAGCACCGGCGCCCCGGCCGGAAACTGCTCCTGGGTCCGGAAGGCGACGCCGTCGAGGCCGATCAGCAGGATTTCGCCGCTGCGCGTCTTGCCGCGCGCGGTTTCGCGATACGTCGCGTGCACTTCGTCATTCTGTGCGACGTCCAGCGCGTAGCTCGCGCGAAAGTCCGGAGCGCTCAGCTTCACGTCGATCGTCGAGAAGAGCGTCCAGCGTCCCCTGGCGCACAGCGCCGAGTGCGGCGTCGATCCGCACTGGCGCGGGTCGATACCGGGGAGCGTGGTGTCGCCGGGCGCCGGAAGGATCGACGGTCGCGGCAGCGTCGCGGCCGCCGGCGGTCCGGGACGGGGGGAGGGTGCCGGTGCGGCGCGCGAACTGCCGGGCAGTTCGGTGGACGGCTGCGGGAGGTTGAACTGGCCGAGTGCTCCACCCGGCGCGAGCAGCGCAGCGACCAGCGCGACGCGGCAGAGGCGGACGAAAGGCGGCGTCGAAAGACATGGGCGCACGCCGCCGATTCTACCGGCGGCGCCGGCCCCGCTTGCGGCCACGGCGCGCGGACGGCGCGCCGTGGCCGACGAGTGCGCGTGACGCTCACGCCATCTCGACCTCGGCCGGGCTTGTTCGCACCGCGAGCACCTGCGCGGTGGCGTTGACGACCGCGGCGATGCGGCCGACGTCGCGCAACTGCTGCACCGTGAGCCCGGTCTCCTTGAGGAGCCGATAGTGCGACTGCACGCAGAACTCGCACTTGCCGACGATCGACGCGGCGAGCGCGTACAACTCGAAGCTCGGCCGGTCGACGCCGCCGTGATTGGCATAGGCATTCATGCGCAGTTCCGCCCGCATCGACTTGAGATCGGCGTCGCCCGCCATCTCGACGAACGGGTACCACACGTTGTTCATGCCCATCAGCGCCGCCGCGGTGAGCGCCGCCTGCTGGTGCGCGGGATCGAGCGCGCCTTCGCCCACGATGGCGTCGACGATCGTCCCGCTCCGGGCGGCGACCGCCGCCGCCAGCGCGGCGCCGATCGCATGCTGCGGGCTGAGGCTCGACCGGGCGATGACACCGTCGAGATTGAGCCGGATGTCCTTTGCGTAGTCGGGCAGCCTCGTCTTCAGCGTCTGGATGAATTCCATGTCGGGTCTCCTCTCGTCGTCGGGCTACAGCGTGGTGCCGCCCACCGCGCGATTGCAGGGGCAAAGCTCGTCGGTTTGCAGGCCGTCGAGGATGCGCAGGATCTCCTCGGGATTGCGGCCCACGTTGAGGTTGTTCACCGAAACGTGCTGGATCACGTTGTCCGGATCGACGACGAACGTCGCCCGCAGCGCCACACCTTCGGCCGGATCGCGGACGCCCAACTGGTCGACGAGCGAGCCCGTCACGTCGGCGAATTGGTAGTGGTTGAGACTGGTGAGGTCCTTGTGGTCACGCCGCCAACCGAGCTTGGAGAACTCGTTGTCGGTCGAGCCGCCGAGCACCACCGCGTCGCGGTCGGCGAAGTCCGGTGCGAGCTTGGCGAAGCCGACGATCTCGGTCGGGCACACGAAGGTGAAATCCTTCGGGTAGAAGTAGATGATCTTCCACTTGCCGGGAAACGAGGTCTCGGTGATCGGCTCGAACGCCGACTGGCCGTTCTCCTCGTGCTGGTTGAAGCCGGGCTTGACCCCGACGACGCGGAACGCTTCGACTTTCTGGCCTACGGTCTTCATGAATCGACTCTCCTTGGGTTGGGTGCCGGGCCGCCGTGCTGGCAGCTCGGGCATCGATGGGAATGAGAACGATTCGCATGTTATCGAAGACGATATGATAATGCAATTTATTTATGTAAATGGGCGTGATAGGCGCCGCCTATGGGTCACCTTCAAGGGATCAGCCGACCCGCCGGCGCCGGCAGCGCAGCGCGCCATCGGGCGCGGCGCGCGCTCCGTAGCGCGACTACTTGCCGCGCTCTCGCTTGCTGCCGCGCTTCTTCGCAGCGTCCTTCTTCTTCGCCTTCTCTTTCTTCTTGCCCTTGCCGTCCTTCTTCTTCTTCTTCTTCTTCTTCGACTTGGCGAGCAGGCTGCCGCGACACTTGGGCGACCCGCAGTGGCAGGCGAAGCGGGCCCGCTCTTCCTTGGTGAGCTTGCCGTCGACCGACAGCCGATAGTCGTAACTCAACTCGGCGCCCGGTTCGATGGGCTTGCGGGCCTGGATATAGACGCGACCGTCTTCGTCCTCGTAGGTCTCGCAATTCGGCGAGCAGGAGTGGTTGATCCAGCGCGCCGCATTGCCCTTCACGCGGGCGTCGATCACGCGACCGTCGTCGAGTTCGAAGAGAAACGTGTGCGACGGGTCGTCCGGATCGCTGTCGGGGCGCTCCATCGCGTCGTCCCACGTCGTTCGCTCGCCCCTGTATTCGATGATCGTCTCGCCCCGAGCGATCGGCGCGGCGGCGAACACGCCGCGACCGTGGATGGCGGAGCGGCGTACGACATACGGCTTGCGAGGCGCGGTGGCGGGCATGGCGCGAGCGGGATCCGTCGGATCGAAGGAAAGGGAGGCGCGATTCTCGCACGCCGCGGGCGCCGGGCCGTCCCAAGCCGCTGACTGCGCCCCTTCGAGCGAAGCGGGCGCGAGTGGCGTTCATCGCAGACTCCAAACGCACTTCACAGGAGACGCAGAGGCACCGAGAAAACATGCCCTTTCTCCACGTCTCGGCGCCTCTTTGTGAGGCCTTTCGTCAGCCGCGCCTGTAGGGCAGAGCGAGCGAAGCGGGCGTGGGGGTGGTGCATCCTAGCAGCCTGTCGGACTTAGAAATCGTCCGAAAGATATTGAACCGGTCATCCGGATTCGATCAGAAGCGTTGACATTCATAGTTCTACGAGACGCAGTCGAGGCCAAGGGATGAGTCGTTTTGT
>JADZAQ010000165.1 GCA_020852555.1 Burkholderiales bacterium | reverse complement strand
CCACGCACGACAATCGCCGCGGGATCGTCGCCATGACCGCGGCCATGGCCTGCTTCGTCGTCAACGACGCGCTGGTGAAGTACGCGAGCGAGAGTCTGCCGGCGGGGCAACTCATTTTCATTCGCAGCGCGCTGGCCACGGCGTTGCTGGGGGCGATCGCCGTGGGTACGGGGCAGATCCGCCACATCCGGTCGGTGGCGCAGCGCTGGGTCGCGACGCGCTCGCTCCTCGATGTCGCGACGACCTTCCTCTACCTCTTCTCCCTCTTCCAGTTGCCGATCAGCACGGCGGTGGCGATCAATTCGACGTCGCCGCTGATGATCACGCCGCTCGCCGCGTGGCTCGCCGGTGGTCGCATGCGCGCGTCGCTGTGGCTCGTGACCGCGGTCGGTTTCCTTGGCGTGCTGCTCATCGTGCAACCACGGGCGCACGGCTTCAACGTCTATGCGCTCCTCTGCCTCGGGTCGGCCGTCATGCTGGCCCTGCGCGACGTGCTGACGCGCCGTGTGCACGCCGGCGTGCCGTCGATCGTCGTCACGCTGTCGGCGACGCTCACGGTCACGGCGATCGCCGGATTGCTGTCGCTCGTCGAGGGATGGGCGCCGCTCGACGCGTCGCTCTTGACGGCGCTGGCCGGTGCGGCGCTCGCCGTCGCCTTGGCGTACGTGCTCACCGTGCGCAGTACGCGGCACGGGGATCTCGCGATCATCGTCCCGTTTCGCTACTCCGCGCTCCTCTTCGCGGCGGTCGCGGGTTACCTCGTGTGGGGGGATCTCCCGAACGGTGTCGCCTGGCTCGGCATCGCGCTGGTGGTCGGCTCCGGCATCCACGTGCTGCGTGCGGACCGGCGCGCGCGCAATCCGGCGCCGGCGACCGATCGAGTGCCGCGCGATGACCTTCCGGAAGCACGATCGCATCGACGGGCGCCGCGCGTGCGTTAGCATTACGCCCTCGCCACCCCGGAGTGCACCCGTGTCCTTTCGCCTGCTCGTCGCCGCGCCCCTGTTCCTCCTCGCCACGCTCGCCTCGGCGCAGGTCAAGGTCGGCCTCATGGTCTCCGCGACCGGCCCCACGACCGCGATCGGCATCCCGCAGAAGAATACCGGCGACCTCCTGCCGCGCAAGATCGGCGACGCGACGGTCGAGTACATCCAGCTCGACGACGGCGGCGACACCACCCGCGCCGTGCAGAATATCAAGAAGCTCATTCAAGAGAACAACATCGACGCGATGATCGGGCCGTCGACGACGCCGAACGCGTTCGCGATCCTCGACATCATCGCCGACGCCAAGGTGCCGGTGATGGCGACGGTGGGGACCTCCGCGGTGGTCGAGCCGCTTGACGCCAAGAAGCGCTGGGTGTTCAAGACGACGCAAAACGATGACCTCATCGCCGAGGCGCTCATCAAGCACATGACCAAGAACGGCGTGAAGACGGTGGGCTTCATCGGCTTCAACGATCCCTACGGCGAGAATTGGTACAAGGTCTTCGGTGGTCTCGCCGAGAAGGCGGGGATCAAGATCGTGGCCAACGAACGCTACGGGCGCACCGATCAGAGCGTAACGGGGCAGACGCTGAAGCTCATCGCCGCCAAGCCCGACGCGATCCTCATCGCGGCGGTGGGCGGTCCCGCCGTGTTGCCGCAGGCGACCCTCCACGACCAGGGCTACAAGGGCAAGGTCTACCAAACGCACGCGGTTGCCACCGACGACTTCATCAAGCTCGGCAGGGAGAAGGTCGAAGGTACCGTGCTCGCCGCGGGGCCGATGCTCGTGATCGACGAGATTCCCGACACGAATCCGACGAAGAAGGTGGCCCGCGAATACATCGCGGCGTACGAGAAGAAGTTCGGCAGCAAGCCGGCGACGTTCGGCGCCAACACCTGGGACGGCGGCATCCTCCTGCAGCGGGCGATTCCGGCGGCACTCAAAGCCGGTAAGCCGGGGACCGAGGCGTTTCGGGTGGCGCTGCGTGACGCCCTGGAGAAGGAGCGTGACGTCGTCGGCACGCAGGGCGTATTCAACATGTCGCCGACCAATCACAACGGCATGGACGAGCGTGCTCGCGTGCTCGTCACGGTGAAGGACGGCAAGTTCCGCCTGTTGCCGGAGTAGCGTTGCGCATCGTCGGCGTGCTGCTTGCGGCGGGGCGCGGTACGCGTTTCGGCGGCGGCAAGCTCGGCGCCGCGCTGCCGCAGGCAGCGCACGGGGTACCTGCGGGCACGCCGGTCGGAGTCGCCAGTGCGCGTCACCTTCGTGCCGCGCTCGATGAAGTCGTCGCCGTCGTGCGGCCCGGCGACTGCGGACTCGCCGGCGGACTCGCCGCCGCGGGCGCGCGCATCGTGCCGTGCGCGCAGGCGGACGACGGGATGGGGTCGAGTCTCGCCTGCGGTGTGGCTGCCGTGCGCGACGCCGATGGCTGGCTCGTGGCGCTCGGCGACATGCCATGGATCGCCCCGGCCACGGTCGCGGCGCTCGCCGCGGCGCTGCGTGCGGGGAGCGAGATCGTGGCGCCGGTGTACCGCGGCCAGCGCGGGCATCCCGTGGGCTTCGCGGCGCGTTACGCCGCGGCGCTCGCCAGTTTGCACGGTGACGAGGGCGCGCGCGCGGTCCTGCGCGAGCACCGGGACGCCATCCACCTCGTGGCGGTCGACGATCCGGGTGTTCTGGGCGACGTCGATCGGCAGGAGGATCTGTTGCGCGCGCCGTGATCGCGCGGCGCGCCATCGCCCGCACGCAGCGCCTCGGGGATCGCCATTGAGCGATATCAAGGCACGCGCCGGGCCGTGGCCCTAGTGTGACGGGCCGGCTACGAAAATCGACGCCGGCGATCGTCAGGCCATGCCTCTTCCACGCACCGCTGTACCGCCCGCCCGCCCTCGGCGCGTGCCCGAGCTCGTCTGTCCCGCGGGCAGCCTGCCGGCGCTCAAGGCGGCGGTCGACCACGGCGCCGACTGCGTCTACACGGGATTTCGCGACGCGACCAATGCGCGCAACTTCGCCGGCCTCAACTTTTCGCTGCCCGAGCTCGAGATCGGCATTCGCTACGCCCGCGATCGTGGCGCCCGGGTGCTGATCGCCCTCAACACCTATCCGCAGGCGCACAACTACGCGGCGTGGTGCGCGGCGGTCGATCGGGCAGCGGCGCTCGGCGTGCACGCGATCATCGTCGCCGACGCCGGGCTCATGGCGTACGCCGCGAAGCGCCATCCGGATCTCGCGCTGCACCTCTCCGTGCAGGGATCGGCAACGACGTACGAGGCGATCAATTTCTACGCCGACCGCTTCGGCATCCGTCGTGCGGTGCTGCCGCGCGTGCTCACGCTGCAACAGGTGGCGCAGGTGGTGGCGCACGCGCGCACCGAAATCGAGGTGTTCGCCTTCGGCAGCCTGTGCGTCATGGTCGAGGGGCGCTGCCAGCTCTCGTCGTACGTCACCGGGCAAGGGCCCAACCTCAACGGTGTGTGCTCACCTGCCTCCGCGGTGCGCTGGAGCGAGACCCCGGCAGGCCGCGAGGTGCGCCTCGCCGGCGTCCTGGTCGATCGCTTTGCGCCGGGTGAGAACGCCGGATACCCGACGCTGTGCAAGGGGCGTTATCGAGTGGAGGACGCGACCGGCTACGCGATCGAGGAGCCGGTGAGCCTCAATACCTTGGCCTTGCTGCCGAAGCTCTGCGCGATGGGGGTGCGCGCGGTCAAGATCGAAGGTCGGCAACGCAGCGTCGCCTACGTCGCCGAGGTCACCGCGGTGTGGCGCGCCGCGATCGACGCCTGCCTCGCCGACCCGGAGCATTTCACCGTCGACGAGCGCTGGGACGCTCGCCTCGGCCGCCTCGCCGAAGGGCGCCAGGTCACGCTTGGCGTCTACCACCGGAGTTGGCGATGACGAGCGGCGGTCATCGTGCGGATACCGCGCCGGTGGCAGCCGGCGCGACCGGCCCGTACCCCGCTTTGCGACTCGCCTTGGGGCCTCTTGCGTATTACTGGCCGCACGCCGAGGTCCACGCGTTCTACGAGGCCGTTGCCGCCTTCCCGGTCGACGTCGTCTATCTGGGCGAGGTGGTCTGCGGCAAGCGCCACGAGCTTGGCTTCTCCGACTGGATGGCGATCGGCCGGCGGCTCGCGCAATCCGGCAAGGAGGTCGTGCTGTCGGGTCTTTCGTTGCCGGAATCGGAGACCGACCTGCGCGTGTTGCGCCGGCTGGTCGGCAACGGCGCCTTCGCGGTCGAAGCAAACGACATGAGTATGGTGCGGCTGGCCGCCGAAGCGAAGGTGCCGTTCGTCATCGGCCCGCACGTCAACGCCTACAATCTGGCCACGCTGGGCCTGCTGCACGACGCCGGAGCGGTGCGCTGGGTGATGCCCATCGATCTCGGTGCGGATGCGCTGCGGGCGATGCTCCCGCTGCCGTTGCCGGTCGAGCTGTTCGCCTTCGGCCGCTTGCCACTCGCCTGGTCGGCGCGCTGCTTCACCGCCCGCGCCCGCGATCGCGCCAAGGACGACTGCGGCTTCACCTGCCGCGACGACCCGGACGGCCTCGCGCTCGCCACGCTCGATGGTGAATCACTCTTCGTCTTGAACGGCATCCAGACGCAGTCGGCACGTCCATCGAGCCTCGCCGGCGTCATCGACGAGGCGGCGGCACTCGGCGTCGCGATGCTGCGCATCATGCCGCAAGCGCAGCATACTGCGGACATCGTGCGCGCCTTCCGCGATGGGATCGATGGCCGGATCGCGCCGGGCGAGGCGGCGCGCACGCTCGAGACGCTCACCGGCGCGACGCGGGCCGGCAATTGGCGCGGGATGGCCGGCGTGGGACCGCGCGCGGAGACACGGGGATGAGCGTCCCGGCGCCCGTCGCCGCACTGATCGCGCGCTTGCCGGCATTGCCACCGTCGATGGTTGCGGCAGCGGTTCTCAATCGCGTCGCCGCGCGTTACGCCGATCCACAATCGCTGGCCCCGCTCGAGGGCAAGGCGGTGCGTGTCACCGTGCTCGATGCCGGTCTTGCCATCACCGTGCGCTGCACCGGCGGCCGATTCGTCGCAACCGGCCGCGGCGTCGTGCCGGCGGCGACCATCGCGGCTGCGCTGGCCGATTTCATGGCGCTTGCGGCGCGCCGCGAGGATCCAGATACGCTGTTCTTCGCGCGCCGGTTGACGCTCGAAGGCGATACCGAGGCGAGCCTTGCCATGCGCAACCTCCTCGATCGCGTCGATGTCGCTCCGGTTGCTGCGTGGTTCACCCGGATCGCCGCGCGGCGCTGAGGCGCTCGGCCGGACGCCGCATCCGCCTCGCGATCAGCGTTGCCACAACTCGCCTTGCGAGACGCTGTGCTGCGGCAGCGCTTCCTGCGCGTGCCACCACGTTCGCAGGTCGTCGGCCTGGAGCGGCCGCGCGATGAGGAATCCTTGCGCCTCCTCGCAGCCGTGCTCGCTCAGGAAGGCGAACTGCGCCGGTGTCTCCACCCCCTCGGCGATGCAGCGCAGCCCGAGCGAGTGCGACAGCGCGATGATCGCCTGGGTGATCGCCTCGTCGTTGCGGTTGCGGTGCAAGCCGTGCACGAACCGCTGGTCGATCTTCACGCCCTGGATCGGCAGCCTGGCGAGATACGACAGGCTCGAATATCCCGTGCCGAAATCGTCGACGGTGATCGACACGCCCATCTGCTTTAGCTTCATGAGCGTGACGACGACCTTCTCCGGATGCGTGATGATCACGCTCTCGGTGATCTCCAGATCGAGGTGCTGGGCGGCAAGTCCGCTGCCGCGCAACGCGTCCTCCACCACCGCGAGCCAGTTCTCGTGCTGCAACTGCTGGACCGAGAGGTTGACCGATAGCCGCAGCGGCATGTACAGGCGGTGCCATTGCACAGCCTGCCGGCAGGCGTCGCGCAGCACGCGCGCGCCGAGCGCCTGGATCATGCCGGATTCCTCGGCGACCGGAATGAATTCGTCGGGACCGATCACGCCGCGCTCGGGATCGCGCCAGCGCAGCAGCGCCTCGACACCGCAGGTGCGACCGGTGCGCATGTCGATCTGCGGCTGGTAGACGAGGAAGAATTCGTCGTCCATGAGCCCGCGGCGCATGTCGGTTTCCAGTTGCAGGCGCAACTGCACCTTGGCGTTCATGTCGGCGGTGAAGAAGCGGTACGCGTTGCGTCCGGCATCCTTGGCGGCATACATGGCGGTGTCGGCCTGCTTGATGAGGCCGACGGCGTCTTGCGCGTCGGTGGGATAGAGCGCGATGCCGATCGAGCAGGTGAGCGTGGGCGTCTGGTCGGCGAGCCGGAACGGCGCTTCGAAGGCCTCGCGGACCCGGCCGAGCACCGTCATCACCTCGTAGCCGTCGTGCGCGGGATCGATGCCCGGCAGCACGACGACGAACTCGTCGCCGCCGAGTCGGGCGACCGTGTCGGACTCGCGCACGGCGTCGGTGAGGCGCTGCGCGATCGCCTGCAGGAGCTGGTCGCCGGCGTCGTGACCGAGCGTGTCGTTGATGCGCTTGAAGTGATCGAAGTCGAGGAACAGGCAGGCGACCTGCGTGGCGTCGCGTTGCGCCTGCGCGAGGATCTGGCGCAGTCGCTGGTTGAGCAGCGAGCGGTTGGGCAACCCGGTCAGGATGTCGTGCTGGGCAAGCTTGTATGCCTGCGCGGTGGCCATCTCGAGCTCGCGGGTTCGCTGGGTGACCTTGTCCTCGAGCGTGCGCTGGTAGCTCGCGACCTGCGCTTGCGATTCGGCGAGCCGCTGCGTCATGTGGTTGAAGGTGTGGGTGAGGAGCCCAAGCTCGTCGTGCGAGCTTGCCGGCACGTACACGTCGAGGCGGCCGGCGCCGACCGCCCGCGCCGCCCGCATGAGGCGCCGCATCGGGGCGACGAGCCGGCGGGTGAGCAACAGCGTGGCGAGCACCGCCACGATCACCAGCAAGCCGATGACGGCGACGGTGCCCGCCATCTGCTCGCGGAACTGCTCGCGCTGCGGCTCCAGCGACAGGCCGAGCCGGATGTAGCCGATGGTAGGGGATGCTGCCGGCGACTGCTCGGTAATTCCGTCGAGCGCGGAGCCGCCGCCGGCGCTTCGACCCGGCACCGGCACGACGATCTCGAGAATGCGCCCACCCGGCAGCCGGTGATCGGCCGCCGCGCGCTCGCCGTGCGCCGGAAGCGTGATGTCCGGCGGCAGTGCGGGCAGCGACGTGTCGCCGAGCGCCGCTGCGTAGCGGCGCTCGACCAGCGGCTGCAACTGGCGATCGAGCACCGCGATGAAGGCAACCACGGGGTCGCTGGCGACGCCGTCGAGGAGTTCCTCCAACGATGCCTTGTCCGACGTGTAGAGGGCATATTCGGCGAGCTCGGTCATCACGCCCGCCAAAGCCGTTCCCTGTCGCACGAGTTGCGCCTCGTCGGTGCGCCACCGCTGCTGCGCGTAGACCACCGTGATCGCGACCGCGGTGAGGAAGATGAGGCCGATGGTCAAGACGTTGAGCTTGACGAGGAGCCCCATCCGCACCGGCGGCAGGTCGAGCGCGGACACCGTATCGCCCGCCAGCGGCGACAGGTGCCGGCGCCACGTGCCGCGCGGGCGGCTCACCATGCGCCCCCCCACGGTGGCGCGCATCGAAGACCGCGCGCCGCCACGCGGTCGGGCGGTCCTCCGGGGCGCTGCACTGCGTGCTCGGACCTCGCCGCGCTCATGTCGTCAGGCCGTCAGGGGTACATCCGGTCGATGAGACGCAGTTGCTCGGCGTCCCATTCGATGCGCAGCTGGCGGGCGGTGTGCCGGTTGGCGACGATGCGGATGCGCGGCGGCCGTGGCGAGGTCCTGGCGCCGGCGAGCTGCTGCAGGGCGAGCACGCCGCAGTAGCGACCGAGGTCGACGTAGTCCCAGTCGATCGCGAAGAGCGCCCCCGCCTTCACCCACGATTCGGTCGGGCCGACCAGTGGAATCCGATGCCGGAACGAAAAGAGGAGCAGGGCGCGCGCGTGCTCGCGTGCGTAGACCGTGGTATCGGGCAGCGCGTAGAGGAGATCGGCATGGTCTTGCATGCGTTGCAACGCGACCGGCAGCGCCGCCGGAATCGGCACCGCTTCGCGGATCGTCGCAAAGCCTTCGTTCGCCATCGCTACGGCACTCTCCGCGGCGCGCGCCTCGCTCCGCGCGGGATCGTAGAGGATTCCAGCCGTACGCGCCTGCGGCAGCAGGCGACGAATCGATGCCGCTTCCGTGGACGCCGGCACCGCGAGCGGGACGTCGATCACCGCACTCGCGCGTGTCGGTGCGTGTGCCGATGCCGCATCGACCACCATGCAATTGACGATGGGGCCCGAATTCGGCGCGGACCGCGCATGCGCGACGACCAGCGCGGCGGCGCCACCGAGGGCGATGACCGCGGTGTCGCGGCCGCCCCGCCTGATGGCCGCGACGATCGCCCCCTCCTGCTCGGGCACGAGCCGGAAGCGCTCGACGCTCACGTCGAGTTGCGTTACGCCATCGAGCGCCTGCTGGTACGGTTCGGTCGCCGCCGAGGCGACGACGATCACCCGCTGCGCCTGCGCCGGCCACGCCGCGCACGCGCCGATCGCGAGGCACAGGCCCCACGACAGGCGCCGCAGGTCGAGCGCTCGCTTCACCGGAATGCGTACTCGTGCGTCGCGAGCGCGGGCTTCACCGCTGCGGTGGCGAAGTTGGCGATTGCGATGACGAGGCTGCGGGCGACGATCGAGGCGGCAGACAAGGGGTGCGGCAATCCAAGACGATCCAGTGACGAAGCATGGTCCGTGCCATGCGGACGACGCTGTTGATCGCCGGCGCCGGATACCGATGCCGGACGCCGCGAGCGAGCGTATGCCTGCCGAGCCGTCGATCCGGCTGCGGCTATACGACGGCAATCGGTATCTTGCCGATGCGTGCCTGCCATTCGCGCGGCCCGGTCTCGTGCACCGAGGTGCCGCGCGCATCGACGGCAACGGTCACCGGCATGTCCTTCACGTCGAACTCGTAGATCGCCTCCATGCCGAGATCGGCGAAGGCGACCACCCGCGCGCCTTTGATCGCCTTCGCGACGAGGTAGGCGGCGCCGCCTACCGCCATGAGATAGACCGCGCCGGTGCGTTTGATCGCGGTGATGGCGGCGGGGCCGCGCTCGGCCTTGCCGATCATCGCCACCAGCCCGTGCTGCTCGAGCATGAGGCCGGAGAACTTGTCCATGCGCGTCGACGTGGTCGGGCCGGCCGGGCCCACCACCTCGTCGCGGACCGGATCGACCGGACCCACGTAGTAGATGACGCGATTGTGAAAATCGAGGCCCCCGGGCAACGCCTCGCCGCGCGCGTGGTAGTCGGCGATGCGTTGGTGCGCGGCATCACGGCCGGTGAGGATCCGGCCGGTGAGGAGCAGCGCCTCGCCCGGCTGCCAGGCGGCGGCTTCCGCGCGCGTGAGCGTATCGAGGTTCACGCGCCGCGCGGTCGGCGCCGGCGTCCAGTGCACGTCCGGCCAGCGCGCGAGATCGGGTGGGTCGAGGTGGGCGGCGCCGCTGCCGTCGAGGGTGAAGTGCGCGTGTCGCGTGGCGGCACAGTTGGGGATCATCGCCACCGGCTGCGACGCGGCGTGCGTGGGATAGTCGCGAACCTTGACGTCGAGCACGGTGGCGAGCCCGCCCAGGCCCTGCGCGCCGATGCCCAGCGCGTTCACCTTCTCGTACAACTCGACGCGCAGCTTCTCGAGCGGCGTCCGCGGTCCGCGCGCCAGGAGTTCGTGGATGTCGATGGGCTCCATCAACGATTCCTTGGCGAGGAGCATCGCCTTCTCCGCCGTGCCGCCGACACCGATCCCGAGCATCCCCGGCGGGCACCAGCCGGCCCCCATCGTCGGCACCGTCTGCACGACCCAGTCGACGATCGAGTCCGACGGGTTGAGCATCACCAGCTTGGCCTTGTTCTCCGAGCCCCCGCCCTTGGCGGAGAGCGTCACCTCGACGGTATCGCCGGAAACGATCTCGTAGTGGATGACCGCGGGCGTGTTGTCCCGGGTATTGCGGCGGCTGCCGATGGGGTCGGCGAGGATCGAGGCGCGCAGGCGATTGTCCGGGTCGAGGTAAGCGCGACGCACCCCCTCGTTGATCATGTCGCTCACCGCCATCGTGGCATCGGGCCAGGTGACGTTCATCCCGACCTTCACGAAGGCGACGACGATGCCGGTGTCCTGGCACAGCGGCCGGTGGCCCTCGGCGCACATCCGCGAATTGGTGAGGATCTGGGCGATCGCATCCTTGGCGGCGGGTGACGCCTCGCGCCGATACGCCTCGCCAAGCGCCTCGAGGTAGTCGACCGGGTGATAATACGACATGAACTGCAGCGCGCCGGCCACACTTTCGATGAGGTCTTGCTGGCGGATGGCGGTCATTCGGGCTCTCGTCGAAGGTTGCGTCAGCGGTTACGCCGGTCGAAGTGTCCCAAGTGTCCCTGCGCAGCGCGGCGCAACGATCTTATCATTCGATCGCTGCCCGGCCCGATCGACGCTGCGGCTTACCGCAGCCGCCGGCGCGTACCGTGGTCGGCGGCGTCGCGATTAGCGGTAGACTTTCCCGATACATTCCACAAGCCGTTCGAGGAGGAGAAGCGCCATGTCGTCGACCATCGAGTCCGTCCTGACCGAGAATCGCGTGTTCCCGCCGCCCGCGGAGATGGTGCGGCACGCGAACATCTCCGGGATGGACGCCTATCGCGCGCTGTGCGCCGAAGCCGAGCGGGATCTCGAGGCGTTCTGGGCGCGCTACGCGCGCGCCGAGCTCGCCTGGCACAAGCCGTTCACGAAGACGCTCGACGAATCCAACGCGCCGTTCTATCGGTGGTTCGCGGACGGCGAGCTCAACGCCTCGTACAACTGTCTCGACCGGCATCTGGCGACGCAGCCCGACAAGACCGCGATCATTTTCGAGGCCGACGACGGCAAGGTCACGACGATCACCTACAAGGCGCTCTACCACGACGTGTGCCGCTTCGCGAATGCGCTGAAGGCCAAGGGCATCAAGACCGGCGACCGGGTGCTCATCTACATGCCGATGTCGATCCAGGCCGCGGTCGCGATGCAGGCCTGCGCGCGCATCGGGGCGACGCACTCGGTGGTGTTCGGGGGGTTCTCCGCGAAGTCGATTCACGAGCGGATCATCGACGCCGGCGCCGTCGCGGTCATCACCGCCGACGGCCAGTACCGCGGCGGCCGCGAGATTCCGCTGAAGCCCGTCGTCGACGACGCCTTCGCGATGGGCGATTGCGACGGCGTCAAGACCGTCATCGTCTACAAGCGTACCGGCTCGGCGGTGACCATGAAAGCCGGGCGCGATCAGTGGTGGGACGACGCCGTCAAGGGGCAGGCCGACAGCTGCGAGCCGGCGTGGGTGGGTGCCGAGCATCCCCTGTTCATCCTCTACACGTCGGGATCGACCGGCAAGCCCAAGGGCGTCCAGCACTCGACCGGCGGCTACCTGCTGCAGGTGCTGTGCTCGATGAAGTGGACGTTCGACGTCAAGGATTCCGACGTCTTCTGGTGCACGGCCGACGTGGGCTGGGTCACCGGGCACTCCTACGTCGCCTACGGCCCGCTGGCGGCCGGCGCGACCCAGCTGATGTTCGAGGGCGTTCCGACCTACCCGTCGGCGTCGCGGTTCTGGGAGATGATCGAGCGACACAAGGTCACGATCTTCTACACGGCGCCGACGGCGATCCGCTCGCTCATCAAGGCCGGTGCCGACCTGCCGAAGCAGCACGACCTGTCGTCGCTGCGGCTGCT
>JADZAQ010000164.1 GCA_020852555.1 Burkholderiales bacterium | reverse complement strand
CGGTCGGCGATGATCTTCTCGACGCGCGGATGCAGCTTGAAGTTCGCCGGCACCTGGGTGAGCTTCTCGCCCAGCATCTTGAGGGTGTCGAGCGAGACGTAGGTGTCGTCGTGCTCGTTCCAGCGCGTGCCCTTGTACTTCTTCCAGTCGATCTCGTAGGGCGGACGGTAGTTCGACAGCACCGTCTGGTTGGTGTGGTAGCCGGAGTCCATCGCGTTGCGATAGGTCTTGATCATCGCGTCGGCCTCACCGTCCGCGATGACGCCCTCGGCGATCAGGCGATCGGCGTAGACCTTGCGCGTCGTCGGGTGCTGATGGATGCGCTTGTACATCAGCGGCTGGGTCACCATCGGCTCGTCCTGCTCGTTGTGGCCGAGCCGCCGGTAACACACGACGTCGACGACGACGTCCTTGTGGAACTCGTTGCGGAAGTCGAGCGCGAGCTCGGTGACGAACAGGACGGCCTCGGGGTCGTCGCCGTTCACGTGGAAGATGGGCGCCTCGATCATCTTCGAGACGTCGCTGCAGTAGAGGGTGGAGCGCGCGTCGCGAACGTCGGACGTGGTGAAGCCGATCTGGTTGTTGATGATCAGATGGAACGTCCCGCCCGTGCCGAAACCGCGGGTCTTGGCGAGGTTCAGGGTCTCCATCACCACGCCCTGCCCCGAGTAGGCGGCATCGCCGTGGATCGTGATCGCCATCACCTGGCTGCCGTCCTTGTCCTTGCGGCGATGCTGGCGCGCCCGCACCGAGCCCTCGACGACCGGATTCACGATCTCGAGGTGGGACGGGTTGAAGGCGAGCGACAGGTGCACCGGGCCGCCCGGCGTCATGACGTCGGAGGAAAAGCCGTCGTGATACTTCACGTCGCCGGCGAGCACTTCCTCGGAGTGCTTGCCCTCGAACTCCGCGAAGAGGTTCTTGGGCATCTTGCCGAGGGTGTTCACCAGCACGTTCAGGCGCCCGCGGTGCGCCATGGCGATCACCAGTTCCTTCTGCCCCGCCGCGCCGGAGCGCTGGATGAGGTGATCGAGCTGCGGGATGATGCTCTCTCCGCCCTCGAGGGAAAACCGGGTCTGGCCGACGTACCTGGCGTGCAGGTAGCGCTCGAGGGTCTCGGCGGCGGTGAGACGCTCGAGGATGTGGCGCTTCTGTTCAGCGGCGTAGGAAGGATTGGAGCGCACCGACTCGAGGCGCTGCTGGATCCAGCGCTTCTGCGGGATGTCGCTCATGTACATGTACTCGACGCCGATCGTCCCGCAATAGGTCTCGCGCAGCATGGCGAGAATCTCGCGCAGCGTCGCGCGCGGCAGTCCGACCAGCGTGCCGGTACTGAACGTCGCGTCCATGTCGGCCTCGCCGAGACCGTAGAACGCCGGTTCGAGCTCGGGGATGTGCGGCGTCTCCTGCCGGCCGAGCGGATCGAGCCGGGCGACGTTGCACCCCTGGAAACGATGGGCATTGATGAGCTGCAGGACGGCGATCTGGCGTGCGACCTGCTGCTCCGCGGGCGGAGTGAGCCCGGCCTGCCCGTTGCCCCCGCGCTTCGCCTTGGCCAGTTCGACGAACGCCTGCTGTACCGGAAAGTGCGCAACGTCGCGGCCGCCTTCGTCGAGCCGCTGCAACTCGTCGAAATAGCCGCGCCAGCGCGGATCGATCGCGTCCGGGTTCTCGAGATACTTCTCGTACAGCTCCTCGATGAACGGCGCATTCGCGCCGAACAGGTAGGAGGTCTCGAGGGATTCCCTGAACATGATGGCCTCCGCGCCGGGGCAGCCCCGCGCCTGCCTGCGGTTACTTGCGCGACTTCATCGGCACGAACGTACGCTCGGTCGGCCCCTCGAAGAGCTGACGCGGGCGCCCGATCTTCGCGTCGGCGTCACCGAGCATCTCGTTCCACTGGGCGATCCAGCCGACGGTGCGCGCCAGCGCGAAGATCGCCGTGAACATCGCCGTCGGAATGCCGAGCGCCTTGTAGACGATGCCCGAGTAGAAGTCGACGTTCGGGTACAGCTTGCGCTTGATGAAGTAGTCGTCGTCGAGGGCGATCTTCTCGAGCTCCATCGCGAGCTTGATGAGCCGGTTGTCCTTCAGACCGAGCTCGTCGAGCACCTCGTGGCAGGTGCGCTGGATGATCTTGGCGCGCGGATCGTAGTTCTTGTACACGCGATGGCCGAAGCCCATCAGCTTCGCCTGCCCGTCCTTCTCCTTCACCTTCTTCAGGAAGGAGCCGATGTTCTTGACGTCGCCGATCTCCTCGAGCATGTTGAGCACGGCTTCGTTCGCGCCGCCATGCGCCGGGCCCCACAGGCTGGCGATGCCGGCGGCGATGCAGGCGAACGGGTTCGCGCCGGTCGAGCCGGCGAGCCGCACCGTCGACGTGGAGGCGTTCTGCTCGTGGTCGGCGTGCAGGATGAGGACGCGATCCATCGCACGGGTGAGCACCGGGTTCGGCTTGTACTCCTCGCACGGCGTGCCGAACATCATGTACATGAAGTTCTCGATGTACGTGAGCGAGTTCTTCGGGTACATGAACGGCTGGCCGTTGTTGTACTTGTACGCCATGGCCGTGATCGTCGGCAGCTTGGCGATCAGCCGGAATGCGGAAACCTCACGGTGCCGCGGATCGTTGATGTCGAGCGAGTCGTGGTAGAAGGCCGACAGCGCGCCCACCACGCCGCACAGCACGGCCATGGGATGGGCATCGCGCCGGAAGCCGGAGTAGAAGCGCGCGAGCTGCTCGTGCACCATGGTGTGGCGGCGCACGATGTTGTCGAAGTTGACCTTCTGCTCCGGGTTCGGCAGCTCGCCGTAGACGATCAGGTAGGCGACTTCGAGGAAGTCGCAGTTCTCGGCAAGCTGGTCGATCGGGTAACCCCGATAGAGGAGGACACCCTGGTCGCCGTCGATGTACGTGATGCTGGAGCGGCAGCTCGCCGTCGACATGAAGCCGGGGTCGTAGGTGAATACGCCCGTCTTCCCGTACAGCGCGCGGACGTCCACGACGTCCGGGCCCATCGAGCCCGACATCATGGGCAGATCGACCGACGGGCGGCCGTCGCTGAACGACAGGGTTGCCAAACGCTCCTTGCTCATGCTTTT
>JADZAQ010000163.1 GCA_020852555.1 Burkholderiales bacterium | reverse complement strand
GGCGTCACGCCCTTGAGATAGAACGCCGCCGGGCCGAACGGCGGCGAGATGTAGGAGATCTGCATGTTGAGGCAGAACAGCACGCCGAGCCAGATCGGATCGAAGCCGAGCTTCTCGGCGACCGGGACGAAGATCGGCGCCGTCAGCAGCAGGATGCCGATCCAGTCGATGAAGCAGCCGAGCACGATCCAGACGAGCTGGATCAGCACGATCACGCCCAGCGGTCCGACCGGCAGCCCGGTCATGACGTTCTGGATCAGCTTGGTGCCGCCGGCAAGCGTGTACACGCCGATCAGTGCCGAGGATCCGAAGAACAGCCAGTACAGCATGACCGTGACCTTGGTCGTGTCCTCGATCGCGCCCGCCAGCGCGCGCCAGCGGAAGCGGCGGTTGACGAGCATGGCGACCAGCGCGCCGACGACGCCGACGCCCGCCGCCTCGGTCGGCGTCGCGATCCCGAAATAGAGCGAGCCCAGGACCGAGAAAGCGACCAGCGCCGGCAGCACGAGCTCGCCCAGCATGGCGATCTTCTCGCGCAACGGCCGCCCGAGTTCCTCCTCGCTGGCCGGTGGCGCGAGCTTCGGCGAGATCGAGGTGCGGATCAGGATGTAGACGATGTAGACGCCGGCGAGCAGCAGCCCCGGGACGACGCCCGCCATGTAGAGCTGGCCGATCGACACGCCCGCGGTCAGTCCGTACATGATGAACACGACGCTGGGCGGGATCAGCGTCGCGAGCCCACCTCCGGCGCAGATGCAGCCCAGCGCGAGCTTGCGATCGTAGTTGCGCGCCAGCATCGCCGGCAGCGCCACCACGCCCATCGTGACGATCTCGGCGCCGATGACGCCGACCATCGCCGCCATCAGCGCGCAGGAGATGACCACCGCGACGGCGAGGCCTCCCGGAAGCCGGCCCGACCAGACGTGCACGGCGCGGAAGATCGCTTCGGCGACTCCTGCCCGCTCGAGGATGCACGCCATGAAGATGAACAGCGGCACCGACACGAGCACGTAGTTGCCCATCAGCGTGAACACGCGGCTGACCACCAGCGTCAGCCCGGGCACGCCGAAGAGGAACCAGGTGAACACGACCGCCACCGCACCGGTCGCGAATGCGAGCGGCACGCCGAGCAGCAGGATGGCGATGAAAACCGCGGCGAACAGCAGGCTCAGGAGCTCGATGCTCATGGAGCTTGCGACTCGCCTGTCCCGATCCGGAGCTCGCGCAGCAGGTTCGCGATCCCCTGAAGCAGCAAGAGGACGCCCGCCAGCGCGATGGCCATCTTCACCGGCCAGATCGGCGGATCCCAGGGCGAGCCGGTCGTCTCCCGCTGCAGGAACGACGTCCACGCCATCTGCCCGCCGATCCACACCAGTGTGCCGGCATAGAGCAGGAAGAAGGCGAACGTCGCGACATCGATGCGCGCTCGAATGCGCGGCGGGAACAGCTGGTAGACGACGTCGATGCGCACGTGCCGGCGGTGCAGCAGCGCATAGCCGCCGGCGATGAGGTACGCCATCGCCGACAGGTAGATGGTGACCTCGTTCGCCCAGAGGGTGGCGCGCTGGAAGACGCCGCGCGCCACGACTTCGTAGATCACCGCGAACGTGACGACGACGATGGCGAGGCCCCAGAAGCGCCCCATCCATTCGTTGATGCAGTCGACCGCGTTGCAGAACCGCGCGATCGCCGACGCGGGCGGCGGCTTGTCGCCGCCGGCCGGCCGGGCGCCCTGCCCGGCGCCGGTCACGCGATCACGCCGAGGTCCTTGAGCCAGGCGAGTTGCGAATCGTAGGCCTGCTTGGCGAGCGGCGTCTTCTTCGACCAGTCCTCCCACGTCTTGTGCGCGAGCGTGCGGATCCTGTCCATCTCCGCATCGCTCCACACGATCTGCTTCACGCCCTTCGCCGCGAACTCCTTCTGCGCGCGGACGTCGTCGACCGCGACACGCTGCACCTGGTCCCAGGTCCATTCGCGCGTCGTCGATTGCAGGATCGCCTTGAGCTCGTCGGGCAGCTTCTTCCAGGCGTCCATGTTGACGGTGAACTCCTGCACGGGCATCGAGTGGTAGAGCTTGACCGAATACTTGGCGACGTCGAAGAAGCCCATGCGCTGGTTCATCGATGGCGTCGCCCAGTCGGCGCCGTCGACCACGCCCTTGTCGAGCGCCGAGAAGACCTCGCCCCCGGGAAGCACGACGATCGAAGCGCCGAGCTTGGTCAGGATCTCGGCCGTCATGCCCTGCGGCGAGCGGAACTTGATGCCCTTGACGTCGGCCATCGTCGGGATCGGCTTCTTGGAAACGATCGATTCCACGCCCCACCAGCTGACGCCGACCGGATACGCGTTGTAGCGCGCGTACGCCTGGCGGAGCATGTCGAGTCCGCCCCTGTAATAGAACCAGGCTTCCGCCTGATGCGGGTGCTGGTAGCCGAACACGAAGTCGCTGATCACGGCGAGCCCCGCATCCTTGCCCGAGAAGTACCCGGGCCACGACGACTGCGCCTGCAGCACGCCGGCCGTCACGGCATCGAGCGTCTCGAACACGCCGGTGACC
Source organism: Burkholderiales bacterium (assembly GCA_020852555.1). Classification (GTDB taxonomy): domain Bacteria; phylum Pseudomonadota; class Gammaproteobacteria; order Burkholderiales; family Casimicrobiaceae; genus VBCG01. Next base: position 2,075 of record JADZAQ010000163.1, on the reverse strand, counting down.
GCGCCGGCCGCGAACGGCTCGATGACCAGGCGGCCGCCGGTGTTCGCCTTCACCCTGTCGCAGAAGTCGACGAATGCCTTGTAGGTGAGCTCGGCCGAGCTCCACATCGACTGGCAGCGCCAGCGGATCGGTTGCTGAGCCCGCACGATCGCGGGTGCGCCGGCGGCCGCCAAGCCGGCCGTCGCCACGCTCGTCGCCTTCAGGAAACCACGCCTGGTCGTCTTCTGCATCGCACCCCTCCTCGTTGGATGGCCGCCGGCTGGCAAGGCAGCGTTATGATAAGTCTCGCCGTATATCCGTGGTATATCTTTCCCGTGGCAGCGCGCGGACGGGGAGTCGAGCGATGACGAAGGTGTTGCCGGATTCCGCGGTCGAGGCCTATCGCCGCGACGGTTATTTCTTTCCGCTGCGGGTGCTTGCGCCCGCCGAGGCGGCCGGCTATCGCCGCCGGCTCGAGGCGCACGAAGCGCGCGCGGGGGCGCCGTTGCAGGGCAACTGGCGCCACAAGACGCACCTCTTGTTCACCTGGGCCGACGAGCTGGTCCATCACCCGGCGATCCTCGATGCGGTCGAGGACGTGATTGGTCCGGACATCCTGTGCTGGACCACGAACTTCTTCATCAAGGAGTCCGGCAGCCGCGGCTTCGTGTCGTGGCACCAGGACTCGACCTACTGGGGACTCGATCCCGACGACGTGGTGACGGCGTGGGTCGCGTTCACGCGTAGCGACGTCGAGAGCGGCTGCATGAAGGTGATGCCGGGCACGCACACCGAGTCGCAGATTCCGCACGTCGATACGTTCCACGCGGACAACCTGCTCTCGCGCGGCCAGGAGATCGCCGTCGAGGTCGACGAGTCGAAGGCCGTCGACATCGTCCTCGCGCCCGGCGAGATGTCGCTGCACCACATCAAGCTGGTGCACGGCTCGGCGCCGAACCGCTCGGGCGACCGGCGCATCGGCTTCGCCATCCGCTACATTCCCACGCACGTCCGCCAGACCAAGGTGCGCGACTCGGCGATGCTGGTGCGCGGCGTCGACGTCCACGGCAACTTCGATCCCGAGCCGCGGCCGGCAAGCGACATCGACGAGGCCGCGCTGCGCGCCCACGCGGACGCGGTGGCGCGGCAGGTGGCTGCGCTCTACCAGGGCACCGACAAGTCCGAGTTTCGCGCCTGACGGCGCGCGATCGATTCGCCGCCTGGCGATCCGGAGACGACGCATGGCCGACGAGCGCCGCAAGCTGACCGTGCCCGACCTCGCCGAGCGCAAGCGGGCGGGCGAGAAGGTCGTCATGGCGTCGATCCCCGACTACCCGTCGGCGATCTGGGCCGAGCGTGCGGGCATCGACATCGCCGCCGTCGGCGACTCGCTGGGAATGGTGAGCTATGGCCACCCGAACACGCTGCCGGTCACCGTCGAGATGATGATCCAGCACGCGCAGGCGGTGCGCCGCGGCGCGCCGAACTGCATGATCCTCGTATCGATGCCGTACGGCAGCTACGCGACGCCCGACATCGGGGTCGTCAATGCGCTGCGGCTGATGAAGGAAGGCGGCGCCGACGTCGTGAAGATGCAGGGCGGACGCGAGAAGGCGCCGGTGATCCGCGCCATCGCCGACGCCGGCGTCCCGGTGATGAGCCACGTCGGCATGTGCCCGCATTTCGTCCACCGGTACGGCGGATTCAAGCTGCAGGGCCGCACGGCGGCCGAGGCGATGCGCATCGTCGACGACGGCATCGCGATCGAGGAAGCCGGCGCCTGCGGATTCGAGATCGAGGCGGTCCCGGCCCCCGTCGCAAAGGCCGTCGACGATGCCGTGGATGTGTTCACGTTCGGCATCGGCGCCGGTTCCGCATCCTGCGGACAGCTGCTGCTCGCCTTCGACCTGCTCGGCGTCTTCGACCAGTTCAAGCCGAAGTTCACCAAGCGCTACGCGCAGATCGCCGATGTCGCCGTCGCCGCGCTGAAGGAGTACGCGGCCGACGTCAGGACCGGGCGCTTTCCCGACGCCGATCATGCGTATGCGATGAAGCCGGACGAGGAGCGCATGCTCCACGAGGCGATCGCGGCGCGC
>JADZAQ010000162.1 GCA_020852555.1 Burkholderiales bacterium | reverse complement strand
GGACCCGAGCCGGCTCGGGTATTACCGTTGGCTATGTCCACGGCACAAAGACTCATTATTCAAGGAAGGTCGCGCCGCCTAAACTAGGCCGTTCCCCCGGGGAGGCCATCGTGAGCACCGCGTTTCGCTTCGCACTTCCGCCGACGCTTTCCTCGCTGCGCAACTACGTCGACGGCGAGTTCGTCACCACCGCCAAGCGGTTCGACAACGTAAGCCCGCTGCACGGCAAGGTGCTGGGGCAGGTGCACGAAGCCGATGCGGCGCTCGTCGACCGCGCGGTCAAAGCGGCGCGCCGGGCGCTCGACGGCCCGTGGGGCAGCGCGAGCGTCGACGAGCGCGCGCAGCTCCTCTATCGTGTGGCCGGGGTGATCGAGCGGCGCTTCGACGAATTCGTCGCCGCCGAGGTCGCCGACACCGGGCGTACGGTCGAGCAGGCGAAGAAGCTCGACGTCTACCGCGGCATCCACAACCTGCGCACCTTCGCCGATCTGGGCAAGCAGGCGCAGGGCGACTTCTTCGAGACGCGCACCGCCGGCGGCGACGACCTCATCAACTACACGGTGCGCAAGCCGCTCGGGGTGGTCGCCAGCATCTCGCCGTGGAACCTGCCGCTGCTGTCGGTGACTTGGAAATCGGGCCCGGCGCTCATCTGCGGCAACACGATGGTGGTCAAGCCCTCGGAGGAGACGCCGTCATCCGCAACGCTCCTCGCCGAAGCCTTCCACGAGGCCGGCGCGCCGCCGGGCGTGTTCAACGTGGTGCACGGCTTCGGGCCGAACTCGGCCGGGGCGGCGCTGACCGCGCATCCGGGCATCGACGCGGTCACGTTCACCGGCGAATCGCGCACCGGTGCGACGATCATGAAGGCGGTCGCCGACGGCGTGAAGGAGATCTCGCTCGAGCTCGGCGGCAAGAATGCGGCGATCGTCTTCGCCGACTGCGACTTCGACGCGGCGATCGAAGGGACGCTGCGCTCGGCGTTCGCCAACACCGGGCAGGTATGTCTGTGCACCGAGCGCGTCTACGTCGAGCGGCCGATCTTCGAGCGCTTCGTCGCGGCGCTCAAGGCCCGTACCGAGAAGTTGAAAATCGGCTGGCCGGACGAGCCCGGGGTCGACATGGGCTCGCTCGTCTCGCGCGAGCACCGCGAGAAGGTGCGCTCGTACTTCAAGCTCGCGCAGGACGAAGGCGCGACACTCGTCACCGGCGGCGGCGTACCGACCTTCGGCGACGAGCGCGACCAGGGTGCCTTCATCCAGCCGACGATCTGGACGGGATTGCCCGATACCGCGCGCTGCATGCGCGAGGAGGTGTTCGGCCCGGTCTGCCACATCGCGCCGTTCGACAGCGAGGACGAGGTCCTGCGTCGCGCCAACGACTCGGTATACGGGCTCGCCGCGACGCTGTGGACGACCAACCTCTCACGCGCACATCGGGTGGCGCGCAAGGTCCACACCGGCATCATCTGGGTCAATACCTGGTACCTGCGCGACCTGCGTACGCCGTTCGGCGGGACCAAGCTCTCGGGCTTCGGCCGCGAGGGCGGGCGCTGGTCGCTCGACTTCTACTCCGAGACGACCAACATCTGCATTCGACTGTGAGGAACCGGCTACGCGCGACCGCGCGTGGTCTCGTGAGCCTCGACAGCGATTCGAAGGAGATCGGCAATGGATCGACGCATCAAGGCAATGGCTGACCGGTTGTGGGAAGCGGAGCGAAGCGGCACGCCGATCGCCCCCGTGCGCGACGAGATCACGCAGATCGCCGCCGATGGTGACGTGCTGGGCGTGGCGTATGCGGTGCAGCAGCTCAACGTTCAGCGTCGGATCGAGGGTGGCGGACGGCTCGTGGGCCGCAAGATCGGCCTCACGTCGAAGGCGGTGCAAAAGCAGCTCGGGGTCGACTCGCCCGACTTCGGCGCGCTCATGGCCGACATGGCGGTCGCCGACGGCGAGGAGATCGCGTGGTCGCGGCTGATGCAACCCAAGGCGGAGGCCGAGATCGCGCTGGTGCTGGAGCGCGACCTGCGCTACGAAAAGCATACCGTGGCCGACGTGATCTCCGCGACGGCCTACGCGCTGCCGGCGATCGAGGTGGTGGGCAGCCGCATCGCGAAGTGGGATATCCGTCTCACGGATACGGTCGCCGACAACGCATCGTCGGGCCTCTTCGTGCTCGGCACGCGCCCCGTATCGCTCGCCAAGCTCGACCTCGCCGAGTGCGGCATGGTCATGGAACGGCGTGGCGACCAGGTCTCGGTGGGTGGCGGTGCGGCGTGCCTCGGCAATCCCCTGACCGCGGCGATCTGGCTCGCCGACGTGCTGCTGCGCATGAATACCCCGCTGGCCGCCGGCGACGTGGTGATGACCGGCGCGCTGGGGCCGATGGTCGCCGTCGAGCCGGGCGACGTGTTCACCACGCGCATCGAAGGGCTGGGCTCGGTCCGTGCGGTGTTCGGCCGCTGATACCCAAGCATCGTCAACTCGATTGGAGCGCCTGCGCAGGCGCGCGGACGGTCGTCATGGCGACGATCGTTCCGGGTCTGCAGCGGCGCGGAGGTGAATGGCATGAGCGTCATTGAGGAAGTCGCGACGATACTCGACCGGGCCGCGCACGACTGCCACGAGGTCGACCAGTTCCCCGCCGGGCATTTCACGCTGGCGCAGGCCTACGAGATCCAGCGCGCGTCGATCGCCCGCCGCATCGAGCGCGGCGAGCGCATGAAGGGCGTCAAGCTCGGCTTCACGAGCCGCGCCAAGATGATCCAGATGGGTGTGGACAGCCTGATCTGGGGGCTCCTCACCGACGGCATGATCGAGGAGGACGGCGGGCTCGTCGATCTCGCCCGCTACGTCCATCCGCGCGTCGAGCCGGAGGTGTGCTTCGTCACCCGGCGGGCGATCGATGCGCCGCTGACCTCGCTCGAGGCCGTCGATTACCTGGAGGCGGTGGCGCCGGCGCTGGAGATCATCGACTCGCGCTACCGCAACTTCAAGTTCGACCTGGAGAACGTCGTCGCCGACAATTGTTCGTCCGCGGGGCTCGTCGTCGGCCCCTGGTCGCGGCGCTTCGACGGGCTCGCCAACGCCGGCGTGCGCGTGCAGTTCGATGGGCGCGACGTGCAGGTCGGCACCACGGCGGCGATCCTCGGCCATCCGCTGCGCGCGGTCGTCCAGGCATCGCGCCTCCTGCACGGCGCCGGAATGACCCTGCCCGCGGGCTCGCTCATCATGGCCGGCGGGGCCACCGCCGCGGAAGCGTTGCGCGCCGCGGCCTACGTCGAGTGCCATGTCGGCAGCGGGCGCGGCGCGCTCGGCCGGGTCGCGTTCACCACGCGCTGAGGCGAGAGGTGCGGACGAACTTCACGAGCGAGCGACCATGAGCGTGCCGGAGAAAGCAGGCAGCAAGGCCACCGTCGTCGCCGGCAAGGCGACGCCGCGCGGGCGCTTTCCGCACATCAAGCGTGCCGGCGACTTCCTCTACGTGTCGGGGACGAGCTCGCGCCGGCCCGACAACAGTTTCGTCGGCGTCGAGGTCGATGCGTTGGGCGTCACCAAGCTCGACATCCGCGCGCAGACGCGGGCGGTGCTCGAGAACATCCGCGACATCCTCGTCTCCGCCGGCGCGGGGCTCGCGGACCTCGTCGAGACGCAGGTCTTCCTCGTCAACATGAACGACTTCGGCGGCTTCAACGAGGTCTGGGCCGAATTCTTCGACTACGACGGCCCGACGCGCACCACCGTCGCGGTTCACCAGTTGCCGCACCCGCACCTCGTCATCGAGATCAAGGCCGTCGCGTACCAGCCGCTGCACCCTTGATCCGCATCCCGGCGCCGGCGGCGCCGGTACCCATCGGAAGGAACCAGGAGCTCGCCGTGATCGACATCCATTCGCATTTCTTCCCACGCATCAGCAAGACCGAGGCGCACGCCGTCGACGCCGAGCGTGCGCCGTGGCTCACCGTCGATGCCGACGGTCGCAAGGGCCAGATCATGCTGGGCGACCGGCCGTTCCGTCCGGTGCACGATGCGCTGTGGGATGCCGAGGTGCGGGTGCGCAGCCTGGATCGTGCCGGTGTCGATCTGCAGATCGTCTGTGCCACGCCGGTGATGTTCGGCTACACGTGGGAGGCGCCGCGCGCGGCCGACTGGGCGGCGCGGATGAACGAGAAGGCCGCGCAGTATTGCGCCGGGCACCCGACACGGCTCAAATGGTTCTCGCAGGTCCCGTTGCAGGACACCAAGCTCGCCTGCGCCGAGGTCATCCGCGCGCGGGGGCAGGGGGCCATCGGCGTGCAGATCGGCAACCACATGGGCGCCAAGGACCTCGACCATCCCGACCTCGTCGACTTCCTCGTTTTCTGCGCGGAGAACGACGTCCCGGTCTTCGTGCATCCCTGGGACATGATGGGCGGACCCGAGCGGATGAAGAAATGGATGCTGCCGTGGCTGGTCGCGATGCCTGCGGAGACGCAACTCGGCATGCTCTCGCTCATCCTCTCCGGTGCGCTGGAGCGGATCCCCTCCTCGCTCAAGATCTGCTTCGCACACGGTGGCGGCAGCTTCGCCTACACGCTGGGCCGCGTCGACAACGCGTGGAAGCACCGCGACATCGTGCGCCAGGACTGCCCGGAGTTGCCGTCGTCGTACGCGCACCGGCTCGCCACCGACAGCGCGGTATTCGACCCCGGCGCGCTCCGGCTCCTCACCGACGTCATGGGGATCGAGCGGGTGATGCTCGGTACCGATGACCCATTCCCGCTGGGCGAGCAGGAGCCGGGTTCCCTGGTTCGCTCGTCCGGGTTCCTCGACGCCGCGGCGCAGCGGCGCATCCTGCACGACAACGCGTGTGCCTTCTTCGGATTGAGGGTAGTCGCCAGCCGCTGAAGCTTGGCGTAGGATCGCACCCATTCCGCGCGAGCGTCCGGCACCGGGCTGGCGCCGCGGTGCTCCTGGGACACGACTGCCGGCGGGTGAACCGCCGCGGGCACACGGCATGGGATCCACCAAGCGCCTCCCGCTATCGCTGGTGCGGTCGTTGAAGCTCCACCAGCTCGCGGTATTCGACAAGGTCGCCGAGTCGGGATCGGTCATCGCCGCGTCGCGCGAACTCGCGATGTCGCAGCCCGCGGTCAGCAAGTCGCTCCACGAGCTCGAGCGCTATCTGGGCGAGCCGCTCTTCGTGCGCGGCAACCGCGGCGTGACGTTGACGCCCTTCGGCGGCGCGCTCGAGTATCACGCGAAGGCGATGCTCGCCGAGTTGCGCCGCCTGGGTGACGGAATCGACGCTTGGAAGACCGGTGGATCGGGCCGGGTGGCGGTCGGGTCGCTGCTCACCGCGTCGGCGACGCTGCTGCCCGAGACCATCGTGCGACTGCACGAAGAGACACCCGACGTGACCGTCGAGGTGCACGTCGGCACCAACGCGTCACTCTTCCCGGCACTCGGGCGCGGCGACCTCGACATCGTCATCGGCTTCGTGCCGGAGCTGAACGGCCTCGCCGTGCGCCGCGACGAGCGCGTGCAGCTCGTCCACTCGACGCTCTACGACGAGGAGCTCTGTGTATTCGCCGATCGCGGTCACGCGCTCGCGCGCCGGCGCAAACTCACGTTGCGCGAGTTGCACGCGCTGGAATGGATCCTGCCGACCCCGGATTCGGTCGCGTACCGAACGGCTTGCGCGATGTTCGCGAAGGAGGGGCTCGAGTTGCCGCGGCGCGTCGTGTATTCGGTGTCGGTGCTCGCCAACGTCGGCTTGCTCACGCGACGGCCGATGGTCGCGCTGATGCCGCGCTCGGCGGTCGAGCCCTTCGTGGGCCTGGGTGCCGTGGGCCTGCTGCCCCTGGGCGCGCTCGGCGCCTTTGGTACCGTCGGCTACACGCTGCGCGCGGATCGCGAGGCCCGCGGCGCCTTGCAGCGCTTCATCGTCGCACTGGAGGAGGTCACGCGCGAAGGCGCACGGCGTGCGAGCAGGCGGCCCTGAAAGGACAGCGAGCGACACCGCCGGAACGTGGGGGAGTGCTGGTATTCCGTTTGGTTGTAGCGGGGGCGGATCATTTCATCGCCGTACCCTCTGGTCAGGGCCGAGGTGACTCGGCATAGTTCCCCCGTGGCGCGCCGGACGCGTTCCATCCCCGTTCCATCCCCGTTCGGCGCTCCCGCCATGCACCGCATGCATGGCCGCCCCGTCACGTTTCGCGAAGAGGAGAGTTGACATGGAGCTGAAATACGGTCTGCCGAAGAGCCTCATGGGCTGGGTCGATGCGAATCGCGCGAGCCTGAAGCCGCCGGTGTGCAACGCAGCCATCTTTCCCGACGGCGACTACATCATCAACATGGTCGGCGGCGGCAACACGCGCACGGATTTCCACGACAATCCGACCGAGGAGATCTTCTATCAGATCCGCGGTACGGCGCACCTCAACATCTGGGATCGCGGCAAGTTCGACCGCATCGACCTCAAGGAAGGCGACATCTTCCTGCAACCACCGCATCTCATCCATTCGCCGCAGCGCCCCGATCCCAACGGCCTGTGCCTGCTCATCGAGAAGCCGCGACCCCAGGGCGCGCACGACGTGCTGCAGTGGTATTGCCCGAAGTGCGCGACGCTCACCTGGCGCGCGAGCAAGCAACTCGAGAGCCTCGTCGACGACCTGCCCAAGGTGTACGAGATGTTCTATGCGACGAGCGACGCCGAGCGCACCTGCAAGCAGTGCGGCACGGTGCACCCGGGGCGTGACTACGCCGCGTGGCACGCGATCCGGCAAGCCTCGGCCTGATCCTTTGCCGTCCGAACCGACACCATCACCGACAGGAGTACCCAACATGCGTAAGTTCCTTCCCGGCGTGGCTCTGAGCGCTGTCCTCGCCGTGACCGCCATCGCTGCCCAGGCGCAGGACGTGAAGATCGGCTTCCTCGCCACGTTCTCCGGACCTGCCGCGGCGCTGGGTCAGGACCAGTACGATGGCTTCATGCTGGGCGTGGAGCAAAGCGGCGGGAAGCTGGGCGGCCGGACCGCGCAGATCGTCAAGGAGGACGACCAGCTCAAGCCGGATCTGGGCGTGCAGCTCGTGCAGAAGCTCATCGAGAAGGACAAGGTCGACATCGTCGCCGGCGTGACCTTCTCCAACGTCATGATGGCGCTGGCCAAGCCGCTCGCGGCGGCCAACATGGTGTTCGTTGGCTCGAACGCCGGCCCGGCACCGCTCGCCGGCAAGGAGTGCAACGCACGCTTCTTCTTCACGTCGAAGCAGAACGACGGCCCGGCCGAGGTGCTCGGCCAGCACGCGACCGACAAGGGCTACAAGAAGATGATGCTGCTCGCGCCCAACTACCAGTCGGGCAAGGACCAGATCACCGGATTCAAGCGCTTCTTCAAGGGTGCGGTCGCCGCCGAAATCTACACGCAGCTGAACCAGCCCGACTACTCGGCCGAGATCGCGCAGGTGCAGGCGCTCAAGCCCGATGCCATCTTCGCGTTCTTCCCCGGCGGCATGGGGGTCAACTTCGTCAAGCAGATGAACCAGGCGGGGCTGCTGCACAGCATGCCGGTGCTCACGGTCAGCACGGTCGACGGCACGACGCTGCCGGCCTTGAAGGACGCCGCACTCGGCGTATTCGCCGGGAGCCAATGGGGGCCCGACACGGCAGGCGCCGCCAACGCCGCCTTCGTGAAGGCGTTCGAGGCGAAGTACAAGCGCATTCCCTCGGAATATGCGGCCGCCGGGTACGATTCGGCCCTTGCGCTCAACGCCGCGCTCGCCAAGGTGAAGGGCGCGACCGTCGATCGCGGCGAGCTCACCACCGCGTTGCGGACCACCGAGTTCCCGGGCACCCGCCCCGGCTTCAAGTTCAACCGCAACGGCTTCCCGATCGAGGATCTGCACGTCTTCGTGGTGGCCAAGGATGCGCAGGGCCGCGTGTCGCTGAAGACGATCGCCACGCCGCTGCGCGCGCACCAGGACGCGTACGTTGGCGAGTGCGCCACGAAGTGAGTCGCCCGGACGCGCCATCGACGCACGGTGGGTTGCCGCCGTGCGCCAGGTGATCGCATCCGGCCGGAACGCGCGAGCGCGCACCCGAGTCCCACGGGATCATGGAAGCCGAATCGCTACGCATCATCCGTGACGAGCACCGGGCCATCGCCTCGGTGCTGCGCACCATGAACCTGCTGCTGACCGAGCATCGGCAGCGGGGGACGCCGCTCGATTTCGGCATCCTGCGCGCGATGCTCTTCTATCTCGACGAATACCCGGAGCGGTTGCATCATCCGAACGAGTCGAACTTGCTCTTTCCGATGGTCCGCAAGCGTTCGCAGGAAGCGCGCGAGATCCTCGACCGGCTCGATCGCGAGCACGAGCGCGGCGAGGCCGAGATCGTGAGGCTCGGCCACCTGCTGCTGGGCTTCGAGATGATGGGTGAGTCGCGCTACGACCCATTCGAGACGGCCATGAAGCGCTACACCGAGCACTACTTCGAGCACATGCGCACGGAGGAGGTCGCGATCCTGCCGCTCGCGCAGAAGGTGCTCACGGCGGAGGATTGGCGCGAAGTCGACGCGGCGTTCGCCGCCAATCGCGACCCGCTCACCGGGCATCGTCCCGACGAAGCGTACCGGCCGGTGATCGCGCGGATCCTCAACTCGCTGCCGGCCCCGTATGGACTCGGGCCGGCGCGGACATAGACGGCGGCCGATGCGCCGTCGTGGCGCAGCACGAACCGCGGTGCGGGTGACCCGATGAGCTTCGATCTCCTGCTCACGCAAATATTGAACGGCCTGCAGTTCGGGCTCCTGCTGTTCCTGATGGCGGCGGGGTTGACGCTCGTCTTCGGCATCATGAGCTTCATCAATCTCGCGCACGGCTCGCTGTACATGGTCGGTGCCTATTTCGCGGCGGTCACCTTCAGCCGCACCGATTCGTTCGTGCTGTCGGTGGTGGCAGCGGTCGTGGGACTCTTCGTGCTCGGCTTCATCCTCGATCGCCTGGGGTTCTCGGCGTTGTACAAGCGCGACCATCTGGATCAGGTGCTCGCGACCTTCGGCGTGCTGCTCTTCGCCAACGAGGCGATGCGCATCATCTTCGGCAGCACGCCGCTGTACATGGACACGCCGCCGGCGCTCTCGCAGCCGGTGCAGATCCTGGGCTTCAACTATCCCGCGTATCGCGGCGCGATCATCGTGGCCGGGCTCGTGGTCGCGCTCGGCTTGCACATCCTCATCGACCGTACGCGGGTGGGGATGCTCATTCGCGCCGGTGCCAGCAACCGCTCGATGGTCTCGGCGCTGGGCGTCAACATCGGCTGGTTGAACAGTTTCATCTTCGCGCTCGGCGCCGCGCTCGCGGGACTCGCCGGCGCGATGGTCGGCCCCATCCTGTCGATCCAGCCGGGAATGGGCGAGCCGATCCTGATCCTGACGCTGGTGGTGATCGTCATCGGCGGCATCGGCTCGATCCGTGGCGCGCTCTTCGGCGCGCTCATCGTCGGTATCGTCGACACCTTGGGCCGCGGTGTGTTGCCGTCGCTCCTCTTCCTCATCCTCGACCCCGCTACGGCTGCTGCCGCCGGGCCGGCGCTCGCCTCGGCGGGCGTCTACGTGCTGATGGCGGCGGTGCTCGCCTTCAAGCCCGAGGGGCTCTTCCCGGTGAAGCACACGTGAATACCGTCGTCACCGAAGCGGCGGCGGCGAAGTCGGCATCCGGCGCCGGCACGGCACGGGTGCCGGCGATCGCCGCGATCGTGCTGCTCGCCATCGGTCTCGCGGTGCCTCTCTATGCGGCCATTGCCGACGACAGCTATACCGTCGCGCTGGTGAGCCGGATGCTGGTGTTCGCGCTCGCCGCGGTGGGCCTCAATATCGCGCTGGGCTTCGGCGGCATGGTGAGCTTCGGCCACGCGATGTACATGGGCCTGGGCGCCTACGCGGTGCTGCTGCTGGGGACGGCCGGCATCGTCAGCGGCTGGCTGCAACTCGCCATCCTGTTCGCGGCGGTGGCGGCGATCGCGGTCGTCGTCGGCTGGATCGCGCTGCGCACGCAGGGCATCGCCTTCATCATGATCACGCTCGCCTTCGCGCAGCTCTTCTTCTTCGTCTTCGTGAGCTTGAAGACGTACGGTGGCGACGAGGGGATGTCGCTGCAGCAGCTCAGCAGCTTCGGGGCGTGGACCGGCAATCGCATCGCGCTCTACTACTCGCTGCTGGCGGCACTCGTCGTGGCGGTCTACGGCGCGCATCGGCTCGTCGGCTCGCGCTTCGGGCTCGTGCTGCGCGCCACGCGCATCAACGAGCGCCGTGTCAAGGCGGTCGGCACGCCGCCGCTGCCGTATCGGCTGGCGGCCTACGTGCTCTCGGCGCTGGTGTGCGCGCTCGCCGGCTTCTTCCTCGCCAATCTCACCGGCTTCGTCTCGCCCGCCTACCTCGCGTGGCCGGTGTCGGGCGAGCTCATCGTGATGGTCGTACTGGGGGGTGTCGGCACCGTCGTCGGGCCGGTGGTCGGTGCGGTGGGCCTCCTGCTGCTCGAGGAGATCCTGAAGGCGATCACCGAGCACTGGATGGCGCTCTTCGGGCCGCTCATCGTCATCATCGTGCTCGTCCTGCGCCGTGGCCTGTGGAGCATGCTGCCGGGAACGCACGGTGCCGACGAGAAGGAGACGCGGTCGTGAGTGCCGACGCCCCTCTGCTCGCGCTGCGCGGGCTCGTCAAGCGCTACGGGGGCTTGCTCGTGACCGATGACGTGAGTCTCGCCATCCGCCGCGGCGAGGTGCACGCGATCATCGGCCCCAACGGCGCCGGCAAGACGACGCTCATCAACCAGATCGTCGGCGAGGTGCGCAGCGACCAGGGGCGCATCGAGCTCGGGGGAACCGACGTCACCCGCTGGCCGGTGCACGCGCGGGCGCGCGCGGGGCTCGGCCGCTCGTACCAGATCACCTCGATCATCCCCGAGTTCAGCGTGCTCGAGAACGTGCTGCTCGCGGTGCAGTCGGTGCGCGGCCACAATTTCCGCCTTTGGGCGCCGGTGACGAAGCTCGCGCACCTCGTCGAGCCGGCCGAGGCGTGCCTGCGCGTCGTGGGGCTGCTCGCGCTGCGCGACCGACCGGCGGGGCTCTTGGCGTACGGACAGCAGCGCCAGCTCGAGCTCGCGATGACGCTCGCCATCGAGCCCAAGGTGCTGCTGCTCGACGAGCCGATGGCGGGCCTGGGACCCGCCGAGACGCAGGAGATGATCGACGCGCTGCAGGCGCTCAAGGACCGGCACGCGATCCTGCTCGTCGAGCACGACATGCACGCCGTGTTCTCGCTGGCGAGCGTATGCAGCGTGCTCGTCTACGGGCGGATCGTGTTCCAGGGGGATCCGGCGGCGGTCAAGCACAGCACGGTGGTGCGCGACGCGTACCTCGGCGACGAGGAGCTTCCGTGATGGCGGCGCTCCTCGAAGTGCACGGATTGGAGGCGGGCTACGGCAAGAGCCAGGTGCTCTTCGGGATGGCGCTCGAGATCGAGGCCGGCCAATGTGCGACGCTTCTCGGTCGCAACGGCATGGGCAAATCGACGACGATCAAGAGCATCCTCGGTCTCGTCCAGCCCACCGGCGGCGAAGTGCGTTGGAACGGCGCGCCGGTGCAGGGCAAGCCGCCGTACGCGATCGCCCGGCTCGGGCTCGGCCTCGTGCCGGAGGGGAGGCAGATCTTCCCCAACCTGACGGTGCGCGAGAACCTCGTCGCCACCGCGGCGCAGCGTCTGAAGCCCACGCATCCGTGGACGCTGGAGCGCGTCCACCAACTCTTTCCACGGCTCGCCGAGCGCAGTGGCAACTTCGGCAACCAGCTCTCCGGCGGCGAGCAGCAGATGCTCGCCATCGCGCGCGCATTGATGACCAATCCCGCCTTGCTGATCCTCGACGAGGCGACCGAGGGACTCTCGCCCTTGATCCGCGCCGAGATTTGGAATGCGTTGGGGCAGATCAAGTCCGAGGGGACGGCCACGCTCGTCGTCGACAAGAACCTCGTGCCGCTGCTGCGTCTTGCCGATCGGCACCACATCGTCGAGAAGGGCGTCGTCGTCTGGTCCGGCGACTCGGAGACGCTGCGCGCCGACAAGGGTACGCTGCGGCGCTACCTGTCGGTCGAAGGCTGACGCGGTCGCCGCGGGGCGGTCGGTCACGCGCCGAGCAACGCCAGCGTGCGTTCGTCGCTCGCGCCGCGATAGAACTTCGTCAGCGCCGTGCGCAGCACGGGATCCTCCGGCGCCACCGCGAGGAAGAGCGTGAGACACGACCGGAACTTGGCCGCGTCGACCGGCCCCAGCACCGTCACCGGATCCGCGGCACCCAGCGCGTTCATCGCCGCGATGCACTCGCGCAGTCGCGTACCGAGGGTCGGGTGCGCCAAGTAAGCGCTCGCTTCGGCAAGTGAGCCGATTCCATAGAACCGGGCCCGCGGACTCCTGCCGAGGTCGCGCAGCTGCGGCAGCACGTACCAGATCCAGTGCGTCGTCTTGCGGCCGGCGCGCAGTTCGGCGAGCGCCGGCGCGTAATCGTGTTCCTGCGCGTGCAGGAAACGGGCAAGATCGAAGGGATCGTCGGGTGCGTCCGTCATCGCCGTGCGTTCCCGCCTGGCGCCCGGCCGACGCTCGTCAGTACGGCAGCAGTGCGATCGGCGCGGCAGCGTCGAGCAGCGCGTGCACCTCGCTGCGCGCGCTGCGCAGGGCGCGCGTCAGCCACGACTCCGGTGGCCGGAATTCGCGCACGCGCGAGACCTGGAATTCGCGCTGGAGGACGTCGGCGAGCGAGCCGATGCCATCGGCGAGCCCGAGTTCGACGGCGCGAGTGCCCAGCCAGAAGTCGCCCGAGAAGAGTTCCGCTTCGGCGCCTTTGAGCTTCGCACCACGGCCTTCCTTCACGGCATCGATGAAGTTCCGGTGGATGCCCTCGAGGATCGTGGCGAGCTTCTCGCGGTCGGCCGGCGTCTCGGGCGCGAACGGGTCGAGCTGGTTCTTCCGCGCGCCCGCCGTTTGCGTGCGCCGCTCGATGCCGATCTTTTGCATCGCTTCGACGAAGCCGAAGTTGCGGGCGACGACGCCGATCGAGCCGGTGAGCGACGACGGGTTGACGTAGATCGTCTCGGCGGCAACCGCGATGAAGTACGCGCCCGAGGTCAGCATGTCCTCGCCGACGACGACGAGCCGGCGCGCGGGGTATTGCTTGCGCAACTGGATGATGCGGTCGTGGATGAGCGACGCCTGCACCGGCGTGCCGCCGGGGCTGTTGATCACGACGACGATGCCCGCCGCCGCAGCGTCGGCGAATGCTTCGGCGAGCACGGGATTGAAGCGGGCGGCGCTGAGGCCTTCGGCGGGGGCGATGGTGCCTTCCATGCGCACCAATGCCACGTAGCGCTCGCCCGTGCCCGCCGTGGCCTCGTCGGTCGATCTGCCGGCGATCCCCAGATACGCGACGATTCCAGCGAAGGTGAGGAAGAGGACCACGAAGCGAACGATCTTCCAGCGACGGTCGCGGCGGCGCTCGCGCAGGAGTTCGTCGACGAGCCGCTGCTCGAGCGACGTCGGGGGTCGGGCGTCGGTGCTGTCCATGGCGGGGTCCGGAAAGCTGTGCAATGGCGGAGTGTAGACCTTGCGGCTTCGAGGCCCGGCCGTCGCCGCTCACCTACCGAGGCCGATGCCGCGACGCGGTCAGGGGTGCGATACCATCGCCGCATGACCACCCTATTCCGCGCCGTGTGCTTCGATCACGACGGCACCCTCGTCGATTCCGAGCCAATCCATTACCGCCTCTGGCAGGCTGTTCTCGAACCGTACGGCATCGCCCTTACCGAAGCGCAGTACAAGGAGCGCTACGCCGGCGTGCCCACGCTCGCCAACGCGCAGGACTTCGTCGCCCGGTATCGGCTGCCGGTGTCGGCCGATGCGCTGTCCGAGCAGAAGCAGGAGGCGATGCGGGCGTATGTCGCGCGCGCGGCGTTCCCGCTCTTGCCGAATGTTCGCGAAGCGGTGGCCGGACTGCACGCGCGCGGCCTGCGGCTCGCAGTCGTGACCGGCGCCCTGCGCGTGAGCGTCGGCACCACGCTGCGCGAGCATGATCTCGGGGGTTGGTTCGACGTCCTCGTATGCGCCGAGGACGTCGCGCGCAACAAGCCGGCGCCGGACTGCTATCGGCTGGCGGCACAGCGCCTGGGTCTCGATCCCGCGCAGTGCGTGGCGATCGAGGATACCGCCGCCGGCGTGACCGCCGCCGCCGCCGCTGGGGTGCCGGTGGTGGCGGTGCCGCATGCGCTATCGCGCCTGCACGATTTCTCACGCGCCGTCGCGGTCTTCGACACGCTCACCGAGGCCGCGGCATGGATCGAAGACCGGTCGGCGCTGCGCGCCGGCGCGCAGGGCGCGACGACCGCTTCATCGGGTGCTTGACGCCAGGCCCGACGCGCGCGCCGGCCGAGCGCTCAATGAGCGGCGTGCGAGCGCGCGGCGGCAGCCGGTGATGTCGACGACCCGGCGCTCGGCGGCGTTGCATCGTCCGTCCGTGCCGCCACCGCGATCATCCCCTTCATTCCCGCCTCGTAGTGCCCGGGCACGAGGCAGGCGAATTCGAACCTGCCGCTCTTCGTGAAGCGCCAGGTGAGCCGCTCGGCGGCGCCCGGCTTCACATGCACCATGAAGGGTTCGTCGTGCGCCATCCCGGGATGCTTGCGCATCGTCTCGGCGTGCCGCGCGAGATCGGCCGGCGTGCCGATCACGAGTTCGTGCAAAAGCTTGCCCTCGTTGCGGACGACGAAGCTGATCGTCTCGCCTTGCCGCACCGGAATCGACGCCGGCGTGAAGCGCATCCTGTCGTCCATCACGACGGTCACGGTGTGCGCGGATGCTTTCGGGTCGCCTTGCACGCCGAAGGCGTAGGCGTGGGTCGAGAGGGTGGGCGAAGGGGCGTGCCGTGCCTCGTCATGGGCGTGCGCGATGAGCGGCGCCACACCGGCGAGCGCGAGAAGCAGCGGGTGAAGTCGGCGCATGAGCTATCTCTCTTCGATTCGGACAAGACGGGGATCCGCGACCGTCGGGGCGAATCCTCGGCGCTGACCGGCACCCAAGGCGCCCTGGCGCAGCGCGGCAGATCATGTTTCGGCGGATGCTGGCGCAGCATAGCAGGACAGTCGCGGTCGAGTGCCGACGCCCACAAGGGTGGCGAGGTGCGCAGCCAGCTCAAGCCTTAGTACCGATGCACCGCCGCGACCGCGACCGCGTTCGCGGTGATCGCGCCCGCGCGGCGATGCATCGGCGCGTCAGTTCGCCGCCTTGAACAGGCCCGCGAAGACGTCGCGCAGCCAAACCGATCCTTCTTCGCGGTCGAAGCGCTGATGCCACACCATGCTGACCTCGAAGCTCGGAAACCTGACCGGCGGCGGAAGGATCTGCAGTTGCAGGTGCTCGGCCACGAGCTTCGCCAAATTGAGCGGGACGACGGATACGACGTCGGTTTCCGAAACGATCGGACCCACACAGAGGAAGCTGCAAAGCTCATACATGACGGGTGCGTGGATGCGCCGGCCGCGCAGAACCCTTTGCACCGTCGTTGCATGCTGCGTTCCGGGCGGATTGGCGAGGACGTGCTGCAAATGCTTGAGATCGGCAATCTCGATCGACCCCTTGATTCTCGGGTGGCCCCGACGCGCAACGTAGACGAAATGCTCGGTGAACAGGCGCCTGACGCGCACTTGCTTCCCCAGGTCGGGAAAGTAGCCGACACCCATGTCGATGTCGCCGGAGCCGAGGCCCGCGAGAAACGCGGCGCGATCGGCCGCGACCACCTCGACCGCCACGTTGGGAGCAACCGACGACAGATGGCGAATCAGACGTGACATGAAATAGCGCTCGCCAATATCGCTCATCGCGAGATTGAAGGAGCGGCGCTCGTCACGCGGGACGAACACCGGCTTCTCGACCGTGCCCCGCACCATGTCCAGCGCGGTGACGACGGGTTCGAAGAGCTGTTGCGCGAACGGGGTCGGTCGTACGCCACGTTGCTGTCGCACGAACAGCGGGTCATCGTAGATCCCGCGCAGCCGGGCGAGGCCGCGACTGACCGCGGGCTGGGAAAGACCGAGTGCCTCGCCGGCCACGGTCAGGTTCGAGGTTCGAAAGATCGTCTCGAACAACTCGAGCAGATGGAGTTCGAGGCGGCGCGAGGCGCGATCTGCGTTGGCGAGGCTTCTTCTCATGTCCGGCTCCGATCGTCCGCGCCGAGCGCCGACCCGGCGCTCGCGGGTCGCCCATGGCGCACTCCACGATGCACCGCTCGCACGCGTCGCGCCCGATGCGCACCGCGGTAATCATATCAAAAGCGGTATGACAATAATTCAAACAATGCATTTCACAAATATCATGCGGGCCTGCACAATCGAGGGTCCCGAAGGAATGCCGCGACCAGCGCTTCGCGCGGTGAACGGGATGGACCTTGGTGCGCCGCGACGTTGGCGTCCGCCGGGCAGCCTTGAATCAACCGACGAGGAGATGACATGATCGTCTTGCGCGATATCTACTACGTCCGATTGGGCACCCGAGACCTCGATGCTGCGCAGAGATTCGCGACCGCGGTCGTGGGCCTCCAGGCGGTCGACAAGACCGCCGATCGCCTCTATCTGAAGAGCGACGCGCGGCACCACTCGGTTTGCTACTTTCTCGGCGATCCTGCCGAGCAGGTCATTGCCTTCGAGTTGAAGGACTGGACCGCGTTGGCGCCCGCGCTGGAGCAGCTCGAGTCCGCTGGGGTGCCTTGTGGCCCGGGATCCCGTGAGGAAGCCCTTGATCGCCACGTGGAATCATTCGTCTGGTTTCACGACCCGACCGGGAATCGCATCGAGCTGGTGGCCAGGCCGCACGACGCGGGCGTGCGCTATTTCGGTTCGCGCGATGCGGGCATCCAGGGATTCGGCCACGTGGGAATCTGCTCGACCGACCCGGTACGCGACGAAAAATTCTGGCTCACCCATTTCAATGCGATGGTCAGCGACTGGATCGGCCCTTGTCCGCTCCTGCGCGTGAACCCGAGGCACCACCAGATGGCGCTGTTCGCGACCGACCACAAGGGAATTCAGCACATCAATTTCCAGGTCGCCGAAATCGACGACGTCATGCGCTCCTACTATCACATGCAGAAGCATGGCGTCAAAGTGGTGTTCGGGCCGGGCCGTCACGCGACGTCCGGCGGCATCTTCCTGTACTTCGAAGGCCACGACGGGATGATCTTCGAGTACTCGAACAGCGATCGCAAGATCATCGAGTCGCCCGAAGATCATCGGCCGCGTCAGTTCCCGCTCGACGCAAGCTCCTTCTGCGTATGGGGTGCCACGCCCGACATCGCCGAGTTCAAGGAATAGATGCGGATGCCGGCGGTAACCGAGTCACGGCAGCGTCGGGTCCGCCTGGCCGCGCGGGCGCTGGCCAGGCACGGGCTGGTGCACGCCTATGGCCACTGCAGCGAGCGCATCGACGACGACCGTTTCCTGGTCTGCGCGGCGCGACCGATGGGGCTGATCAAGGCCGGTGAAGGCGGCGCCGTGGTGCCGATTCACGGTGAACTGCCCGAAGCTGTCCTCGAAGAAGTGCGGGTCCACCAGGCGATCTATGCGCGGCGCGCCGATGTGCGTGCGGTGGTGCGGAGCATGCCGGGTTCGGTGATGGCGCTCGGTACGGCACGACTGGTTCCGCAGCCGCGCCACGGGTTCGGGACGTACTTCGTGCCGTCGATCGCGCTCTGGGATGACCCGCAGCTGGTCCGCTCGCCGCGCGCCGCAGCGTCGGTGGCGGAGCTCATGGGCGCCGGCAGTGCGCTGGTGATGCGGGGCAACGGCGCCATCGTCTGTGCCGACAGCTTGGCAAAGGCGGTGGTCTTGACGTGGTATCTCGAGGACGCGGCGAAACTGGAGTTGATGGTTCGATCGGCAGGCCTGTCCGAGCGCTCGGTGGTGATCAGCGAGTCAGAATGCGCGATTCGCGCCGTATCGACGGGATTGATCTTCGAACGCATGTGGGACTATCTGTGCGCGGGTGATCCGGAAGCGGGAAACATATGAG
>JADZAQ010000161.1 GCA_020852555.1 Burkholderiales bacterium | reverse complement strand
CCGGGGTCTACGTGAACACCGTCACGGCGACGTCGAGCACGACCGACCCCAATCCGGGGAACAACGTCAACGTCACCGAGGACACGACCGCGGTCAATGCGTCGAACATGACGCTTTCCATCGTCGATTCGCCCGATCCGGTCGCCGCCGGCGCGAACTACAGCTACTCGGTCACAGCGGTGAACAACGGGCCGGCGCCCGCCACGCAACAGACGATTTCGTTTCCGGTGCCGAGCGGCGCCTGCATCCGCAGCGCGCCGACGGGGACCGGCTGGTCGTGCACTCCTTCGAGCGGCTACCCTTTGTGCTCGGGCACCGTTTCCTGCGTGCGCAATACCACGCTCGCCAACGGCGCGAGCGCGCCGCCGCTCACCGTCCCCGCGGTCGCCAACGTCGGCGGCTCGATCACCGGCGCCTTCACGGTGAGCTCGCCCTTGCCCGACGGCGACCCCACCGACAACACCGTCACCGCGACCACCACGGTGATCGGCGGCTCCTCCGACGTGCAGATGACGAAGACCGCGAGCCCGACCACGGTCGGCGTCGGCAGCAACGTCACCTATACGCTGACGCCGCGCTTCAACGGCGGCGAACCGCCGGGCACGCTGGCACCCAACGTCATCACCGTCACCGACACGCTCGGCGCGGGGCTGAGCTTCGTGTCCGCCGCCGGAACCGGCTGGACCTGCGCATACGCGTCGCCCGTGGTGACCTGCGAGCGGCCGGGCCCGTACACGGGCGGCAACTTCACCAACATGCCGGTGATCACGATCGTCGCGACGGTCACCGCGACGGGCACGATCAGCAACACCGCGCGCATCGATGCGCCGGAGAGCGATCCGTTTCCGGCCAACAATCAGTCCAGTGTGAACGTGACCGGCAGCAATGCGGCCGACATGTCGCTCACCAAGACTGGCCCCGGATATCCGGTGTTTCCCGGCGACAACTTCAATTTCACGATCACGCCGCGCAACAACGGCCCGGTCGCGCTGCCTGTCGGGCAGACCGTGACGGTCACCGATCCGATTCCGGCGGGTCTCACGATTCGTGGCGCGCCGACGAGCCCGGGCAACTTCTGGACGTGCACCGTCACGGGGGCGCCGCCGTACCCGGTCGCCGGGCCGCAAACCGTCACCTGCTCGCGGACCCTGACGGCAGCGGTCAATGCCAATACGAATCTGGCCGCGATCACCATCCCGGTCACGAGCAATAGCGTCGGCACGGTCACCAACACGGCGTGCGTCGCGCTCTCCGGCCCGGGGCCGAGCGATCCCAACCCCGGCAACGACTGCAATGCGCCATTGGGCGTCATCACGACGCCGTCCGGCGCGGGCGCCGATCTCGAGGTCGTGTCGAAGACCGCCTCACCCGATCCGGTGCGCTCGGGCGAGAACCTCACCTACGTCATCAGCGTGCGCAACAACGGCCCGGTCGACGCGACCAACGTCGTCGTCAGCGATACGCTCGCGGCCCTCGTCGCCACCGGCAGCCTGCAGTCGGTGACGCCGTCGCAGGGTACGTGCACGCCGCCGGCGCCCGCCAACGGCGCGTCGATCACGCTGAGTTGCAACCTCGGCACGCTCGCCAACGGCGCCAGCGCGACGATCACCGTCGTGGTGCGGCCGCTGGTCGCGACGTCGGGGACCCGACGCAATACCGCGTCGATCAGTTCGCTCGATATCGCCGATCCGAACCGCGCCAACAACAGCAAGTTCGTCGACTCGCAGGTCACCGCACTGGTCGACATGACGCTCGCCAAGACCGACACGCCGGATCCGGTGCAGGCGGGCACGCCACTCACCTACGTGCTCACCGCGCACAACACGGGGCCGTCGACGGCGTCGACCGTGGTGGTGACCGATCCCTTGCCGGGCAACGTCGCCTTCATCTCGGCGACGCCCTCCGGAGCGGGAAGCTGCACGACGCCAGCGGTCAACGACGTCGGCGGCACGGTGCAGTGCACCTGGGCCACGATGGCCACGGGAACGCAGCAGACGCTGACGATCGTCGTGCGGCCGCTGACCGGTGCCACCAGCGTGTCCAACACCGCCACGGTCAGCACGACCACCGAAGAGACCTCCACCACCAACAACAGCGCCACCGCGGACACCGCGGTGACCCCGGCGGCGGTCGACATCCTCGTCAACAAGGTCGACACCATCGATCCGGTCGCGGTCGGACAGACGACGGGCTACGTCGTGACGGTGACCAACAGCGGGCCGTCGTACGCGACCAACGTCACGCTCGTCGATACCTTCCGTACCGGCGGCACGCCGACGGCGACCTTCAGTTACCAGGGCAACCTCGCGATTTCCCCGCCGGGGGCGGGCAGTTGCGTCGAGCCCGCGCTCAACGTCACGACGGGCGCGATCTCGTGCACGTTCCCGGGGCTCGCCGCCGGCCAGTCGATCCGCGTGACCTACGACATGCGCGCGGAAGGCATCGACGCCGGGACGTCGGGAACGACGTTCAACGAGGCGGTCGTGGCCGCGGCCGAGCCGGAGACGCAGTCAGCCAACAACCAGACCGTGCACTCGACCACGTCGCGGCAGGCGGCCGACCTTGCCATCGTGAAGACGGCGCCGGCGACGGTGCTCCCCGGGGCGGCGCTGACCTGGAACCTCAGCGTCACCAACAACGGGCCGCACTCGTCGACCGGGGCGAAGGTGACCGACGTCCTGCCGGCGGGCGTCACGTTCGTCAGCGCGAGCCCGGGTTGCGTCTTCGCGACCGGCGTCGTCACCTGCACGCTCGGCACGCTCGCCAACGGCGCCGGTACCGCGCTCGCGATCAACGTCACGGTGAACCAGCCATTCAATGGCGCGACCCCGCTCGTCAACTCGGCGACGGTCGAAGCGGTGAACGAGATCGACATCGTGCCGGACAACAACACGTCGACGGCGACGACCGACGTGACGCCGCAGGCCGACCTCACCGTCAACAAGGTGGTCGACAACGGCGCACCCGCGGTCGGAGCGAACGTCACCTTCACGATCACCGCGCGAAACCTCGGCCCCGACGCCGCGGTGGCGGCACAGGTCGCCGACGTCCTGCCGGCGGGGTATGCCTTCGTCAGCGCCACACCGTCGGTAGGCAGCTACAGCGCGGGTCTGTGGTCGATCGGCAATTTCGCCAGCGGCGCCTCCGCGACGCTCACCATCGTCGCGACGGTGCAGCCGTCCGGGCCGTACCTCAACACCGCGACGATCAGCTCGCCGACGCAGGATCCGAATCCGAACAACAACACGTCGAGCGCCAGCACGGCGCCGTCGGTGGTGTCGAGCCTCGCGCTCGTCAAGAGCGTCGACAGTCCGACCTACGTGCCGGGCGGCACGGGGACGTACACCGTCACGGTGAGCAACGGCGGCCCGTCGGCGGCGAGCAACGTGACGGTGAGCGACAACCTGCCCACCGGCGTGACGCTCGGCGGGACGGTCACCTGCGTGCCCAACGGCACCGCGAGCTGCGGCAGCGTGAGCGGGATCGCCGGACAAACGTCGTTCGGCGCCACCGGTGCCTCGATCGCCGCCGGTGCCGGCAACTCGATCGTGTTCACCGTGCCGGTGGCGTACGCGTCGTCGCTCACGACCAATCCGCTGACCAACACCGCCACCGCGACCGCGCCGTCGAGTCCGCCGGCCTCGGGCAGTGCCAGCAATACGCCGACGCCGCGCGTGGCCCTCGCGGTCACCAAGACCGACGGCAGCGACAGCTACACGCCGGGCGGTACCGCGACGTACACGGTGACCGTGCGCAACACCGGACCGTCGAATTCGACGAACCTCACCGTGACCGATGCGCTGCCGGCGGGCGTCACGCTCACCGCTGCGGTGACCTGTGCGCCGACCGGTGCGGCGACCTGCGGCACGGTGACCGGCGCCACCGGCGGGGCTTCGTTCGGCACCACCGGCGCCACGCTGGGCACTGCTGCCGGTGACGCGCTGGCCTTCACCGTCCCGGTGGCCTTCGCACCCGGCATGACGACCAATCCGCTGGTCAATACCGCGACGGCGACCGACGTGCCTTCGGGCAGCACGGCGAGCGGCAGCGATTCCAACACGCTGGCGCGCGACGTGTCGCTCGCGGTCACCAAGACCGACGGCAGCGCGACGTACACGCCGGGCGGTACCGCGACCTACACGATCAGCGTCGCCAACACGGGATTGTCGACCGCGGCGAGTGTCACGGTGACCGACGCCCTGCCGTCCGGCGTCACGCTGACCGGGACGGTGACTTGCGTCACGGCGGGTGGCTCCAGCTGTGGAACGGTGACCGGTGCGGCCGGCGGGACGAGCCTTGGCAGCACCGGTGCCGTCATCGTCCCGGGCGCCGCGAATGCGCTCGTGTTCACGGCGCCGGTGGCGTTTGCCGCTGACCTTGCCACCGATCCGCTGGTGAATACCGCGACGGCGACCGATGGCCCGAGCGGGGCGACCGGCTCGGGCTCCGACAGCAATCGGCGCGCGGCCGACGTGAGCCTCGCCGTGGTCAAGACCGACAACAGCCCGACTTACGTTCCCGGTGGGACGGCGACCTACGTGATGACGGTGACCAACACCGGCACCTCGGATGCACTCGACGTCACGGTCCAGGACGCGCTCCCGCCCGGCGTGACGTTGACCGGCGCCGCGACCTGCACGCCTAATGGGGTGGCACTGTGCGGCACCGTCACCGGTAGCGCCGGGCAGGGGGTGCTGGGGACGGCGGGGGCGGCCATCGCCGCGGGGGCGGGCAACGCGCTCGTGTTCCACGCGCCGGTCGCCTTCGCCGCGAGCCTCGACAGCAACCCGCTCGTCAACACCGCCACGGCCACCGATCTCGCTTCGGGTGCGACGGCGAGCGGCAGCGACAGCAATGCGCTCGCCCGCGAGGTGGCGCTCACCATCACCAAGACCGACGGGCAGGACACGTACACGCCCGGCACCACGGCGACCTACACGATCGTCGTCGGCAACAGCGGCATCACCGACGCCGTGACGGTGGCGGTCAACGAGGTCCTGCCGGCCGGGGTGTCGATCGCCGATCCCGTCACCTGCACGCCGGCGGGGACCGCCAATTGCGGCACGATCGTCGGCGGCGCGATCGGCTCCGGGTCGTTCGGAACCACCGGGTCGGTGATTCCCGCGGGCAACGGCAGCACGCTCACCTTCCAGGTCCCGGTCGCCTTCGCCATCGGGATGACCACCGATCCGTTGGTGAACACGGTGACCGTGATCGACCGGCAGTCGGGGGCGAGCGCCTCGGCGTCGGACAGCAACCGCCTGTCCACGGGTCCGGGGGTATCGCTGACCAAGACGATCGCGCCGGCGACGATCGCCGCCGGCGGCACCGCGACGCTCACGCTGACGCTCGGCAATCCGGCCACCGCGCCGGCGACGCTGACCGCCGACTTCGTCGACACGATGCCGGCCGGCGTCACCATCACCTCGGGCAACGGCGGCACCTGCATCGACGTGACCGTCGGCGCGACGAGCCTCAGCAAGGCGGCCGGTTCGGCGATACCCCCCGGCGGCTGCACGATCGTGGTCACGATCACGTCGTCGACGCCAGGCACCGTCGTCAACACCACCGGTGCGCTCGAGACCTCGCTCGGCAATGCGCCGCCGGCCAGTGCGCCGCTCACCGTCACCGGCGGAACGGTGCCGCAGGCCGACCTGTCGGTGGTGAAGACCGCGGGCGCTTCGTCGGTGGCTCCGGGCGGCACGCTCAGCTACACGATCGTCGCGCACAATGCGGGGCCAGCGCCGGTGACCGGCGCCATCGTGTCGGATCCTTTCGCCAGCACGTTGAACAACGTCACCTGGACGTGCACGGCGTCGGCCGGGGCGAGCTGTCCCGCTTCGGGCAGCGGGAACCTGAACGTCGCGGTGAACCTGCCGGTCGGCGGCAGCGTCACGTTCACGGTGACCGCCGACGTTTCCGCCTCGGCGAGCGGTTCGATCAGCAATACGGCGACGATCACGCCGCCGCCCGGCGTGAACGACCCCAACCTCGACAACAATACGTCGACGGTCGTGATACCGATCCCGGGAACCCCGCAGGTCGACCTGGGAATCGTGAAGACGGCCAACGGTACGTTCACCCCGGGCCAGATCGGCGCGACGTACACCATCGTGGTGACCAACCACGGGACGGTGCCGACTTCCGGTGTGGTGACGGTGACCGATACCATTCCGGCCGGGCTCACCGCGACCGGCATCTCGGGCCCCGGCTGGACCTGTACGCAACCCGCGGGCCCGTGCACGCGCAGCGATCCGCTGGCGCCGGGGGCGAGCTATCCGCCGATCACCCTCACCGTGAACGTAGCCTCATCGGCGTCGGGGAACGTGATCAACGTCGCGCACGTGCAAGGCGGTGGCGACCCCGGTGGTGATTCGTCGACCGTGGTGACGCCGATCCAGCCGGTCACGCCCCCCGGCCCGGTCCAGCCGATCCCGGTCGATTCGCCGCTCGCGCTGTTGTTGGCGGCCCTCGCCCTGGCGCTCGCCGGTGGCTGGCAACTGCGTCGGCAGCGGGTGAGGATTCGCTGATAAGCAGCGCGTGTGACGTGCAACGAGAAAAAGCCGGGCGATTGCCCGGCTTTTTCTCTGGCGCGCCCTGGCGGGCACACGCGGTCGGATCGACGCCAGCGAGCAGCGCTTCGCGGGACCCGGCGGATGCCGCCGAACCCGCGCGATCCGCGCGGCGTCAGCCTGCCTGGATGTTGCTCGCCTGCTTGCCCTTCGGGCCCTGCGTAACCTCGAAGGAGACCTTCTGGCCTTCCTTCAGGGTCTTGAACCCAGGCATGTTGATCGCGGAGAAATGCGCGAAGAGATCCTCGCCTCCGCCGTCGGGCGTAATGAAGCCGAAGCCCTTCGCATCGTTGAACCACTTCACGGTACCAGTTGCCATTTCCGAATTTCCTCAAGATTAGTGATCGGCGGGCGGGTGCCCGCCCCATGTTTCATTCTCAAGGACAGAAAAGTACGGAACCGCAATCACAAACGGCGCGACTGCTGCCGCGCCGCCGACCGGGCTTGGGCGTGCTTAAAGTACTTGAAACAAAACACCTTTGGGAGCATACGCGAAGCGCCGCCATTTGGAAATACCCCTCCCTGCGGCGAAGCTACCCTCGAAAAGAGACCACCTGCCACGACGATAAGTTCCGGGCGGACCTGCCTTTGCCGGCCTCTGCCTTGACCGGAGACGGCGGCTCCCCGTACGCTTGCGGGCTCATTGCGCCGGCGCCGGCGCATCCCTCGCCTGGTTCCCGCCAAACGCCATGCCGCGCATCCTCTACGCCGACAACGACTATCCCGACATCGCTCTCGAGCGCGCCATCTTCGACCCCGCAGGGGTCGAGATCGTGACCGCGCAATGCAAAACCGAAGACGAGGTGATCGCTCACGGTCGGGATTGCTGCGCGATCCTCTTGCAGTACGCGCCGATCACCGCGAAAGTGATCGCGGCGTTGCCCGCGGTCGGGATCGTGAGCCGCATCGGTGCCGGCTTCGACACGGTCGACACCGAGGCGTGCGCGACGGCGGGGGTCTGGGTCGCGAACTCGCCCGATTACGGCGTGGGCGAGGTCGCCACGCACGCGCTGGCGCTCGCGCTGGCGTCGATCCGCAACGTGGTCGCGTACGATCGCGACGTGCGCGCCGGCACCTGGCACTTCGAATCGTCGGGCGCCATTCCGCGTGCCTCGTCGCTGACGCTCGGCATCGTCGGCCTGGGCCGCATCGGCAAGCGCATGGCGCACATCGCGCGCAATGCCTTCGCGCGCGTGGTCGCCTACGACCCTTACCTCATCGACGGCGATTTTCCGGCGTACGTCGAGCGCGTGCCCTCGCTCGCCGATCTCGCGCGGACCGCCGACGTGGTGTCGGTGCACACGCCGCTCACCCGCGAGACGCGCGGTATGCTCGACGCGGCGTTCTTCGGCGCGATGAAGCCCGGCACGTACTTCGTCAATACCGCGCGCGGCGCGATCGTGAACATTCCGGATCTCGTGGCCGCGTTGCATGCGGGATCGGTCCGCGCAGCGGGCCTCGACGTGCTGCCCGAGGAGCCGGTGCCGCCAGGCTCGCCGCTCCTCGCGCATCCGCGGGTGATCCTCACGCCGCACGCCGCGTTCTATTCCGTGGAGGCGGAAAAGGAGCTGCGACGCAAGGCGGCGCGCAACATCGTGACCTGGCTCGCCACCGGGCGTCCCGATTACGTGGTCACCGCGGGTACGCGCCGCTACGCCGGTTGAAGCGGCCGGCTGCCGTCCCCACAGAAGGTAGAATCAGGCATCCCTCGCGCCGGAGCATCCATGAGCGTTCAAGACACCATCCGCACCCAAGTCACCACGCATCCCGTGGTGCTGTACATGAAGGGCACGCCGCAATTTCCGCAGTGTGGTTTTTCGGCCACCGTGGCCGAGATCCTGAAGCGCTGCGGGGTCGCCGACTACTACTCGGTCAACGTGCTGGCCGACGAGGAAGTCCGCCAGGGCATCAAGGATTACGCCAACTGGCCGACCATTCCGCAGTTGTACGTGAACGGCGAATTCGTCGGCGGCTGCGACATCGTGCGCGAGATGTATTCGAGCGGCGAGCTGCAAAAGCTCCTGACCCCGCCAGCGGCGTAGGCCGCCGCCTCATTCCCGCGGTCGCCCGGCTCGCGGTCGCGCCGCGTAGGCGCGCTCACGCAGACCGCGCTCTCAGGTCCGCGTACGCGCCGCCCGCTTGACGTCGGCGATGCGCCGCAGCGCGCGCAACACCTGCGCGAGGTGGCGCCGATCGCGCACCTGCACGCCAAAGAACATCGCGATCACCTCGGCGCCGTCGGGGCGCTCCATCGACACGGTGTCGATGTTCGCTTCGGCGTCGCCGATCGCGGTGGCGATGGCGGCGAGGAGACCAGGGCGGTCGGCGACCAGGAGTCGGATGCCGGTACCGAAGACGCCTTGCACTTCGGGCGCCCACTCGACGTCGACGAGTTCACCCGGCTCGCCGCGCTGCTTCTTCAGCGTCACGCAATCGCGCGTGTGCACGACGAGCCCCTGACCGCGGCGGAACTGGCCGATGATCGCGTCACCCGGGATCGGCCGGCAGCATTTCGCATACTGGATCGCCACGCCTTCGACGCCGCGCAGCGTGAGCGCGCCGAGCTTGCCTGGCATCGGCGCCTGCGCGGGATCGTCGGGCTTTCCCGGTACCTTGGTGAGCGCTTGCGCGACGACGAAGGAGAGGCGCTTGCCCAAGCCGATGTCAGCCAGGATGTCGAGCTGGCTCTTTGCTCCATACTCCTTGGCGAGCGCCTCCCAGCGGTCCCAGGAGATCGCCTGCGGCTCGACCTTGAGCGTGGCGAGCGCCTGGTCGAGCAGCCGCTCGCCGAGAGCAGCGGACTCCTTCTGCTGCAAGCCCTTCAGGTAATGCCGGATGCGCGAGCGGGCCTTGCCCGTGCCGACGAACGACAGCCACGACGGATTGGGGCGCGCGGTGGGGGAGGTGAGGATCTCGACGTGGTCGCCGTTCTTCAACTCGGTGCGTAGCGGCAGCAGGTCGTAGTTGATGCGTGCCGCGACGCAGTGGTGGCCGATGTCGGTGTGCACGCCGTAGGCGAAATCGACCGCGGTCGCGCCACGCGGCAGCGCCATGATCTTGCCTTTCGGCGTGAAGACGTAGATCTCGTCCGGAAAGAGGTCACCCTTGACGTTCTCCAGGAACTCCATCGAGTCCTTGGTATCGGACTGGATCTCGAGGAGGCTTTGCAGCCAGCGCGACGTTTCGCGCTGCGCCTCGGCGAGATCGAGCTCGCCGCCCGCCTTGTACAGCCAATGCGCGGCCACGCCCGCTTCGGCCACGCGGTGCATGTCGTGGGTGCGGACCTGTACTTCGAGCGGCGTGCCGAACGGACCGAAGAGCGTGGTGTGCAGCGACTGGTAGCCGTTGGCCTTGGGGATCGCGATGTAGTCCTTGAATTTCCCGGGGATGGGCTTGTACAGCTCGTGCAGGACACCGAGGGCGGCGTAGCAGTTGGTCTTGTCGGCGACCAGCACGCGCACGCCATAGATGTCGAACACCTGCGCGAAGCTGCAGCGCTTCTCGCGCATCTTGCTGTAGACCGAGTAGAGCGATTTCTCGCGTCCGTTGACCACCGCGACGACGTTCTCCTTGGCGAGCCCTTCGCGGATCGTGTCGAGCAGCCGGTTCATCACCTCGCGGCGATTGCCGCGCGCCGCCTTGATCGACGACGCGAGCACGCGGTAGCGCATCGGGTTGAGCTGCTTGAACGACAGGTTCTGCAACTCGAGGTAGAGCGAATTGAGGCCAAGCCGATTGGCGATCGGCGCGTAGATGTCGAGCGTCTCTTTCGCGATGCGCTTGCGCTGCGCGGGCGCCATGGCATCGAGCGTGCGCATGTTGTGCAGGCGATCGGCGAGCTTGATGAGGATGACGCGCACGTCGTGCGCCATCGCGAGAAGCATCTTGCGAAAGCTCTCCGCCTGGACCTCCTCACGGCTCGTGAACTCGATCTGGTTGAGCTTGGACACGCCGTCGACCATCTCGGCCACGGGCCCGCCAAACCTCTTTTCGATCTCGGTCTTGCTGACCGCGCTGTCCTCCATGACGTCGTGGAGGAGCGCGGCGGCGAGGCCCTGCGCATCGAGCCGCCATTGCGACAGGATTGACGCCACCGCCAGCGGGTGCGTGATGTACGGCTCGCCCGATTTGCGCAACTGGCCGCGGTGCGCCGTTTCGGAGAACTCGAAGGCGCGATTGACGAGCGCGACGTCCGGGGCCGGGAGATAGTGGCCCAGGCGCTTGGTGAACTCCGCGATCTCGGACATGCGTTCTTACATGCGTCCGGGATCGCGGCGAATCAAATGCTGGTGGTCGGCAGCGTCGGCCCGGTCTTGGTCAACATCTCGATGCCGAACTTGCCCGCCGCCATCTCGCGCAGCGCGATGACCGTCGGCTTGTCGCGGTCGGCGTCGACCATCGGTGCGGAGCCGGCGGTGATCTGCCGGGCGCGGTTGGTCGCGGCGAGCGTCAGCTCGAAGCGATTGGGAATCCTGGCGAGGCAGTCCTCGATCGTGATGCGGGCCATGGGTGCTCCGGTGGATTATGGGTGCAAGAGTTTGGCGATGAGCACGGCGTGGCGCGCCTGCTGCCGCGACGCGGCGAGTCGCGCCGCGCGCACGATGACCGAAAGATCGTCGACCGCTCTCGCAAAGTCCTGATTCATAATAACATAATCGAATTCGCCGACGTGGCGCATCTCTTCGCGCGCGGCATCGACACGGCGCGCGATCACCTCCGGTGCGTCCTGCCCGCGCCGGTTCAACCGTTCCTCGAGCGAGGCGAGCGACGGCGGCAGGATGAAGATCAGGACCGACCCCGGGATCAGCGTGCGCACTTGGCGGGCGCCCTGCCAATCGATCTCGAGGAGGACGTCGTGTCCCGCCGCGACTTGGGCGGCGAGCCACGTGGCCGAGGTCGCGTACCAGTGGCCGTGCACGTGCGCGTGTTCGAGGAACTCGCCGCGGTCACGCAGCGCGAGGAACGTCGCCTCGTCGACGAAGTGGTAATCGACGCCGTCGCGCTCGCCCGGGCGCGGCACGCGCGTGGTGTACGACACCGACAGCCGCATCCCGGGCTCGCGTTCGAGGAGCGCGCGCACCAGGCTCGTCTTGCCGGCGCCCGACGGAGCGGCGAGTACGAACAGGCACCCCGACGCCGGCGGCGCCAGGGTGGCGATGACCGTCGGGGCGGCCGTGGGGTCGGCGGGACCACGCATGCGCTTGCCCACCTCAGCGCGGGGTGCCGGCGCGGAACTTGGCGATCGCCTTGCCTCTGGCGTCGATGAGCGTCAGCGCGTCGCCGGCGATGCGGAAGCGCGCGGCGCTCTCGAGCGCCTTGACGAGTGCCGCCTCCTGCTCCATGCCTTCGGGGCACATCATCATCGTGCCGGCCATCTGCGTGAAGCGCAGATGCGCGCCGTCCTGTTCGAAGCCGCCCACGAGGTTGTTGCAGCCGCCGCTGCCGCTCACTCGCATCTCGGTGCCGTCGAGAACGACGTGCGGCTCGCGCTGGTCCTTGAAGGTGCGTGCCGGCTTGCCGTCGAGCGCGACGAGCTTCCAGTAGGTCTTGCGCAGGGTCGGCGGCTTCTTGGCCGCGGGCGCGGCGGCTGGCGCTCGTGATGCATGGCTTGCGGAGGCGCCATCGCTATCGAGCGCGCTCGCCGGTACCGCGAACACGAGCAGGGCCAGCGCGCCGAGAACGGCGTCGACCACCCATCGCGCCCGTGCGCGGCGCCCGGCGGCCGATGGCGAGGATGCGACCGGGTGGCAGCGCGCTCGGGACGACCGCTGCCGCGCCAGCGCGGCAGCGGATTCGCGCACCGAATGCACTCCGGGACGCACTGCGACACGCATACGCATGGAGGCTCGCGCGAGGAACGGGTGCCGCGATTCTACCAAGCCGAAGAGTTCGGACGGGGCGCCGTCTACTCGACGTTCTGCACCTGCTCGCGCATCTGCTCGATCAGCACCTTCAGTTCGAGCGACGCCTGCGAGACCTCGGCGTCGACCGACTTCGAGCCGAGCGTATTGGCCTCGCGGTGCAACTCCTGCGCGAGGAAGTCGAGCCGCTTGCCGGCGCTGCCGCCGGCAGCGATGACGCGCCGCACTTCGGCGACGTGCGTGGTCAGGCGCGCCAGTTCCTCGGCGACGTCGACCTTGGTGGCGAACAGGGCGAGCTCCTGCTTCAGGCGCTCTTCGTTCGGGTCGAGGTTCGCCTCGCGCAGGCGCGTCGCGAGGCGGTCGAGGTAGGCGGCGTGGATCGCCGGCACCCGCGGCAGCACGCGCGCGACCTGCGCCTCGATGCCGGCGCAGCAGGCCTCGAGCACGGTGGCGGTCTTCTCGCCCTCGCGGCGGCGCGCCGCGTTGAGCTCGCGCAGCGCCTCGCCGACCAGCGCGGTGAGGCGCTCGGTCAGCGCGGCCGCGGGGACGTTGGGCTCGGCCAGCACGCCCGGCCAACGCAGGATCTCGTGGATCGACAGCGGGCGTGCCGTGGGCAGCGCGCGGGTGACCTCCGTCGCCGCCACGGCGAGGTCGGCCACGCGCTGGCCGTCGACGGCAAGCCCGGTGGCCGCCTGCTGCGTGCGGTTCAGCGACACGCGGCACTCGACCTTGCCGCGCCGCAGTGCCCCCGACAGCAATTCCCGCAACCCGGGCTCGGCGGCGCGTAATTCGTCGGGAAGCCGGAGTGCGAGGTCGAGGTAGCGGTGATTGACCGAGCGCAGGTCGACGACGAGGGTGACCCCCGATAATTCGGCGGTTGCCGCGGCAAAGCCGGTCATGCTGAGGATCATCGGGATTTTCGTCGGAAAACTCCGCCTCGGAAAGGGCGGGTGCGCGCGGCATTGTCGCACTTTCCCGGCGCCATCGAACGCTGGGTGGCGGCGGCGATGATGCGGTGGTGCGCGGCGTTCCTTTACTTTGCCGGCGCGGTTGTCGAGAATGCCGGTGCAAACGGCACTCCGCGCAGCCGAGCGGGCGTCGTTGGCATGCGAATTGCACGACTCCCCATTGGTCCTCGCCACACCGCGCCAGCGACCGCTCGGCACCCCATACTCCTCGACTGTCATGCCCGTCACCAACCAGGCCCTCGCCGGCGGCTACCAGCTCCTGAACTACCGGATCGACCGGCAGATCAGCCGCGGCGGCTTCTCGATCGTCTATCGGGCGTTCGACGAGGAGGGCGTGCCGGTGGCGATCAAGGAGTACCTGCCGTCGTCGCTCGTGCTGCGGACCGAGGGCGACATCGTGCGGGCGAGTTCGGCGGAGAACCTGACCTCGTTCCGCTACGGGATGAAGTGCTTCTTCGAGGAGGGTCGCGCGCTCGCCAAGATCAACCATCCGAACGTGGTGCGCGTGCTGAACTTCTTCCGCGCCAACGAGACGGTGTACATGGTGATGCGCTACGAGCGCGGCCGCACGCTGCAGCAGCACATCCAGATGCGCCAGGACCAGATGTCCGAGCGGCTGGTGCGGCACGTGTTCATGCACCTGCTGAACGGCTTGCGCGAGGTGCACACGCACAAACTGCTGCACCTCGACATCAAGCCGGCCAACATCTACCTGCGCACCGACGGCAGCCCCGTGCTCCTCGACTTCGGCGCGGCGCGCCAGACGCTGACCAGCGCGCGACCCAAGCTTGCGCCGATGTACACGCCGGGCTTCGCCGCACCGGAGCAGTATCGCGAGCCCGATCGCCTGGGGCCGTGGACCGACGTCTACGGCGTGGGGGCGTCGATGTTCGCCTGCCTCGCCGCCTTCGCGCCGCAAGCGGCGGACGCGCGCCTATCCGAGGATCACCTGGTCTCGGCCAAGAAGATCTGGTCGGGGCAGTATTCGGACAACATTCTCGACTTGATCGATTGGTGCCTGCGGCTCGATCCGCTCGAACGCCCACAGAGCGTGTTCACGCTGCAAAAGGCGATCCGCGACATTCCGCCGATGAAGCGCAAGCTCGGGCTGTTCGGCAGCCTGAAGAAGATGCTCTTCTCCGAGATCGGCGCCTGACCCGCGCGGGTCGGCTTCGGCACGCATCGGACCCCCGCTCGCGCATGCGCTTCACGATCTTCCAGGAATCGCGCAAGGGTTCGCGCAAGACCAACCAAGACCGCATCGCGTATACCTACAGCCGCGACGCGCTCCTGCTCGTCGTCGCCGACGGCATGGGTGGGCACGCCGGCGGCGAGATCGCCGCGCAGATCGCGGCGCGCCTCTTCGTCGAGCGTTTCCAGCAGGAAGCCAAGCCGATCCTCAAGAACCCGCTCAAGTTCCTCCAGGACACCATGCTGCGCGCGCACGCCGCGCTGGGGTCGTACGCCAACCAGTTCTCGATGCTGGAGACTCCGCGTACGACGTGCGTTTCGTGCATCGTGCAGGCGGGGCACGCGTATTGGTGCCACGTCGGCGACTCGCGGCTCTACCTGTTCCGCCAGGGAGGGCTCATCGGATCGACCAAGGATCACTCGAAGGTGCAGTACCTCGTCGACCAGGGCATCATCGGCGCCAATGAAGTGGCCGCGCATCCCGATCGCAACAAGATCTTCAGTTGCCTGGGGGGGCTCGTCGACCCGGTGATCGATCTGTCGCGCCGCACGCCGCTGCGCAACGGCGACGTCCTCGTGCTGTGCACCGACGGACTGTGGAGCGTCATGGACCAGCGCGAGATCGCCACCTGGCTCACGTCCACCCCGATCCTGACCACCGCGCCGCAGATGATGCGCGAAGGCGAGAGACGCGGTGGCCCCGAGGGCGACAACCTCTCGGCGATCGCCGTGCGCTGGGGCCCGGAGACGCTGACCGACGAGCAGACGACGACCGTGACCGAGGGGCTCGGCATCGGCGATTTCGAGACGCAGATCGAGCGCACGCCGACGCTCACCGATCGCAAGGGCACCCAACGCGACCTCACCGACGACGAGATCGAACACGCGATCGAGGAGATCCAGTCGACCATCCAGAAATACCGCCGCTGACCTCCGAATGCGCCAACTCGTCATCGACACCGAAACCACCGGGCTCGACCCGCGCGACGGGCACCGCATCATCGAATTCGCGGCGCTGGAGCTCGTCGACCGTCGGCCGACGGGACGGGCGGTCCACCTGCACTTCGATCCGGAGCGCGAGGTCGACGCCGGGGCAACCGAAGTCCACGGCAAGACCTGGGAGGATCTCAAGGGCCAGCCTCGGTTTCGCGACCGCGTGGTCGAGATCGTCGAGTTCGTGCGCGGTGCGCAGTGGGTGATCCACAACGCGCCGTTCGACCTCGCCTTCATCGACGTCGAGCTCGGCCTGCTCGAGCAACCGCCGACGGCGGCGCTCCACGATGGCGTGATCGATACGCTCGCCCTGGCGCGGGAGATCTTTCCGGGCAAGCGCAACAACCTCGACGCGCTGTGCGAGCGCTTCGGCGTGTCGAATGCGCAGCGCACGCTGCACGGCGCACTGCTCGATGCGCAACTCCTTGCCGAGGTGTACCTCGCGATGACCCGTGGCCAGGAGTCGCTGACCATCGACATGGGCGAGCGCGGCGGCGTGGCGGCGCTGGTGTTGCCGAGCGCCGCCGCCGGGCAAGCGATCGTCGCCGTCATCGCGCCGACCGCGGAGGAAGCAGCCGCGCACGAGGCGTATCTCGATGCGCTCGATCGCGAGACCCGCGGGCGCTGCCTGTGGCGCGCCACGACGTGAGATGACACTCGGCAAGCGGACCCTGGACGGCGAGGTTAGGTCATGGATCTGATCCTCTGGCGGCACGCCGAAGCGGAGACGGGCATAGCGGACCTCGAACGGCGTTTGACCGCGAAGGGCGTCAAGCAGGCGGCGCGCATGGCGCTGTGGCTCGATGCGCGGCTGCCCGATAGCTGCCGCATCCTGGTGTCCCCCGCCGAGCGCGCGCAGCAGACCGCACAGGCCTTGCAACGCAAGTACCGCACGCTGCCGGAACTGGCGCCCGGAGCGAGCGCGGCCGCCGTGCTCGCCGCGGCCAACTGGCCCGACTCACGCGAACCGGTGCTCGTCGTCGGGCATCAGCCCACCTTCGGCTTCGTCGTCTCGTTGCTGCTCTCCGGAGAGGAGGCCTACTGGTCGATTCGCAAGGGTGCGGTGTGGTGGCTGTCGCACCGGGCCCGCGAGGACGCGGGCACGGTCGTGCTGAAGGCGGCGCTCGCGCCGGAGCTCGCGTAAGCGGCGCGTCTACGCTTTCCAGGCGCGGCCTGCCGCACGCCACTGCGCGCGCTCGAGGTCGAGGAGGTGCGCGGTCAGCGGGTGTGCCGTCAGCCACTGCTTCGCGACGTGGAAGCGAATCGACTGGTCGACGCGGATCGCGATGCGCGGCA
The DNA here is from genome assembly GCA_020852555.1 of Burkholderiales bacterium. Lineage (GTDB taxonomy): Bacteria > Pseudomonadota > Gammaproteobacteria > Burkholderiales > Casimicrobiaceae > VBCG01. Next base: position 15,120 of record JADZAQ010000161.1, on the reverse strand, counting down.
GGTCGATCGTGCGGCGCGCGTGGTGGAACAGCACGGCCAGCCGCAGGGCGAGCATCTGGGCGGCATCGTCCGCGTTGCGGACCGCGGGGAGCACCTTGGCGAGGTTGCCGCGGCAACTGAGCGCGAGCGTGGCGAGGTAACGCTGCTCCTGCGCCGAGAATCCCGGCATGTCGGCGTTCTGCAGGATGTACGCGCTGTGCTTGTGGAAGCCGAGGTGCGACACGGTATGGCCGATCTCGTGCAGGAGCGCTGCCCACTCCACGAACTGCGCGTGCTGGTCGTCCGGCGCCGGGGAGGCGTCGAGGTACAGGGCCCGCGCCATGGCGGCGACGCGCCCGGCGTGCGTCCGATCGATGTGGTAGCGCGCGGAGAGGTTCGCCACGGTCACCGCCCGGGTGTCGCGCTGCTCGGTGCGGCCGAGGAGATCGTAGAGTACGCCCAGGCGCAACGCGCCGCCCACCGGCGCGATGCGTTCGACGCGCAGTTCGGCGACCGCCGCCGCCATCACGGCGAATCCACCCGCCAGCACCGGAGCACGCTCGGGCTTGACGAGGAGAGGAGCGAGGCGATCGGCGCGCCCGGCGTCGATCATCCGGCGCCGCAGGCGGGCAAGGCCGCCCGGCGTGATGCCGCCGGTGGACCATCCGTTCTCCTCGAGGATCGCCGCGAGGGCGAGCGCGGTACCGGAGGAGGCGAAGGCCTCGCGCCAATGCTCGTGCCCGAACTCCCGGGCGATCGCCTCGATCTGCGCGCGCGCGTGGGTCTCCGCCTTGCGGAACGCCGAAGCCCGTAGCGAGCCGGTGGGGAAGAACATCGACGTCATGCTCACGCAGCCAAGCTTGAGCGAGGCGAGGCGTTGGGGAACCATGCCGCGACCGACGATGAACTCGGTCGAGCCGCCGCCGATGTCGATCACCAGACGCGATTCCCGTGCGGCGGGCAGCACGTGCGCGGCGCCCAGGTAGATGAGGCGGGCCTCTTCGTGTCCGCCGATGACGTCGATGGGGAAGCCCAGCGTCGCCTCGGCCTGCGGCAGGAACGAGGCGGCGTTGCGCGCGACGCGGAAGGTGTTGGTGGCGACCGCGCGCACGGCGGAAGGATGCAGGCCGGACAGCCTTTCGCGGAAGCGGGCGAGGCAGGCGAGCGCGGTCTTGCGCGCGCCGAGCGTGAGGTTGCCCTTGGCGTCCATGCCTGCGCCAAAGCGGATCGTCTCGCGCCAGGTGTCGAGGCTGAAGATCTGGCTGCCCTCGACGCGCCCGATCTCGAGCCGGAAGCTGTTGCTGCCGAGGTCGACAACCGCCAACGTCTGCGGCCGGACACGCTCGACCAGGCGTACCAGTGTCGTGGGCAGATGGCGCATGCGAAGGGCGAGGGCGTGAAACCGGCGCGCGAAGACTAGCAGATGCCTCCCGTCCGCCGCGCTTGTGCGGCGATCGCGTGCGGCCCATGCCACGCTTCCGGTTAGCCGCCTGCCACAGCCGGTGGGACGCGCCTGTTACCCTTATCGGTTCGCCTGCACGCCGCGCGTTTTGTCATCATGCCGATCGATTACCTGCAGAAGATCCTCACCGCCAAGGTCTACGACGTCGCGATCGAGTCGCCGCTCGACGACGCGGTCACGCTGTCGCAACGACTCGGCCAGCGGGTCCTGCTCAAGCGTGAAGATGCACAGGCCGTCTTCTCGTTCAAATTGCGCGGCGCGTACAACAAGATGGCGCACTTGCCGGCGGCGGCGCGCGCGCAGGGCGTGATCGCGGCGTCGGCGGGCAATCACGCGCAGGGTGTGGCCTTGGCCGCGCAGCGCTTGCAGTGCGCCGCCACGATCGTCATGCCGGTGACCACGCCGCAGATCAAGATCGCCGCGGTCGAGGCGCGTGGCGGCAAGGTGCTCCTGCACGGCGACTCGTACTCCGACGCCTACGACGAGGCGCAGCGGCACCAGGCGCGCACCGGCGCCACGTTCGTGCATCCGTACGACGACCCCGACGTGATCGCCGGGCAGGGCACGATTGGCATGGAGATCCTGCGCCAGTGTCCGGGTCCGCTCGATGCAATCTTCGTCCCGGTCGGCGGCGGTGGCCTCATCTCGGGAATCGCCGCCTACGTGAAGCGCGTGCGGCCGCAGGTCAAGGTGTTCGGCGTGCAGCCGGTCGACTCGGATGCGATGACGCGTTCGCTCGCCAGCGGCCGGCGGGTGCGCTTGCCGCAGGTCGGATTGTTCGCCGACGGCGTGGCGGTCAAGCAGGTCGGCAAGGAGACGCTACGGCTGGCTCGCGATCTGGTCGACGGGATGATCACGGTCGACTCGGACGCGATCTGCGCGGCGATCAAGGACGTCTTTGCCGATACGCGCTCGATCCTGGAGCCGGCCGGTGCGCTCGCCGTCGCCGGCATCAAGACGTACTGCGAGCGGCAGCGCACGCCGGGGCGTACCTACGTGGCGATCGCCAGCGGCGCCAACATGAATTTCGACCGGCTGCGTTTCGTCGCCGAGCGCGCGGAACTGGGTGAGGCGCGCGAGGCGATCTTCGCGGTCACGATTCCCGAGCGCCCCGGGAGCTTCCGGGAGTTCTGTGCACTGCTCGGCAACCGCAGCATCACCGAGTTCAATTACCGCTACGCCGATCCCACCCGGGCGCACCTCTTCGTCGGCGTCGAGGTGGCCGGCCGCAAGGCGACGGCCGAGCTGCTCGCGCAGTTGCACAAGCATCGCATCGAAGCGTACGACCTCACCGACAACGAAATGGCGAAGCTCCACGTCCGCTATCTCGTCGGTGGGCACGCGCCGGCGGCCGAGAACGAGCTGCTCTACCGCTTCGAGTTCCCCGAACGTCCGGGCGCCTTGCTGCGCTTCCTGGACAGCATGAGCGCCGGCTGGAACATCAGCCTGTTCCACTACCGCAACCACGGCGCCGACTACGGCCGCGTCCTGGTCGGGATGCAGGTCCCCCCGAAGGACAAGGCCGATTTTCGACGTTTTCTGGCCCGGCTGGGCTACGCCTACGTCGACGAAAGCGCCAACGTCGCGTACGGCATGTTCCTTGGCCGCTGAGGCCCGCGTCGGGACGCGCCCGCGTGCGGCATGGACTGCCGCAGCGCGTCACGTGCGGCAGTGAAAAATTGCCGCGCTGTTGCGTTTTCGTTTTTTCTTGCCCACGCAGCGATTTCCGGCAAGCTTTATGCTCTAGGCAAGGCCGCGGGGCCATGGCAGACTTGAACACGACAGCTTGCGGTGGCCGGCGGCGCGATGAGGTGCCGGACCTAGGGCGGGCGAGGCGGGAGCCGTGGTGGCGCGTCGGGTCGGCAGTGGTCGTTGGGGTGGCAAGGGAGCGGGAAGGAGCGCGAGCCAGTGGCGGACCAGAACCCATTACAGGGCATCAAGGTGATGGTGATCGACGATTCGAACACGATTCGCCGCAGCGCGGAGATCTTCCTGCTGCAGGCGGGATGCACGGTCATCCTCGCCGACGACGGGTTCGACGCGCTCGCCAAGATCGCCGATCACCGTCCCGAGGTCGTCTTCGTCGACATCATGATGCCGCGCCTCGATGGGTACCAGACCTGCGCGCTCATCAAGAAGAACACGTCTTTCCGCGACACGCCGGTGATCATGCTCTCGTCGAAGGACGGGCTCTTCGACCGCGCGCGCGGGCGCATGGTCGGCTCGGACCAGTATCTCACCAAGCCGTTCACCAAGGATAGCCTGCTGAAGGCGGTGGCCGCGCACGTCAACAAGGCCGCGGCGTGACGCGCGCCGCGCCGCCCGTCGGGCTCGGCCGCGGGGCACCGCCGCAGCGGCTCGCGGCGGGCGCGCCGCGTCGGCAGAACCATCGAAACGATCGCAGGAGAGGTGTGCTGTGGCCAACAGCAATCGGGGCGTAGACGAATCGCGGGCGCCCCTGACGGCGGCGGAGGTCGTGGGTTTGCACAAGGGTGCGGCCAAGGGTGCGCCGAAGTGCATCCTTGTCGTCGACGATTCGCCGACCGAGCGCCACGTCCTGAACGACATGCTCACCAAATCGGGCTACGAGGTGGTGACGAGCGACAACGGCGAGGATGCCATCCACAAGGCGCGGACGCTCAAGCCCGACCTCATCGTCATGGACGTGGTGATGCCCGGGTTGAACGGCTTCCAGGCCACGCGCGCAATCAGCCGTGATCCGCAGACGCGGACGATTCCGATCATCCTGTGCACGTCGAAGAGTCAGGAGACGGACAAGATCTGGGGCATGCGGCAAGGCGCCCGCGACTACATCGTGAAGCCCGTCGATCGTGAGGAGCTCCTCGCGAAGATCGCGGCGATCGGCTGACCGCGCGCCCCCCCGATCATGGCCCGCGCCGCGAAACTCGACCTGCGTGTCTTCCAACGGGAGCTGGCCGCCAGGCTCAACGCCAAGACCGCGGCGCAGGTGGCGTCGTCCCGACTTGGCTTGGCCTGCGGGAACGCGCGCTGGCTCGTGCGTCTTTCCGATGCGGGCGAGGTCGTTCCGCTGCCGCCGGTGGCCGCGGTGCCGCTCACCCGCCCCTGGTACCTGGGCGTGGCGAACATCCGCGGCAACCTCTACAGCGTCGTGGACTTCGCGCGCTTCCTCGGGCATCCCACGGGGGCCGCCGGCAGCCAGGCGCGCCTGGTCCTCTTCGGGCCGCGCACCGGGGGTCTCAACGCCGGCCTGGTCGTGCCGCATGTCCTCGGCCTGCGCAACATTGCCGAGTTGGCGCCCACGGGGGCGCCACATGAGGCGCCGGGATGGTACGGATCGCGCTGGATGGATGGTGATGGCGAGGCATGGCAGGAGATCGACCTCGCGGCGCTCGCTCGAGATCCTGTGTTCTTGCAGGTCGGGCTGTAGGAAGAAGACTGCGACACATACCGGCCGGCAGGGGGAGACACACGCACCATGGCACTCAAATTTGGAAAGCTCTTCGGCAGCGACAAGATGAAGGGTCTCGACGACGATCTCGAGCTTCCCACGACACAGGTCAAGATGGCCACCGGCGCGGTGCCGGTCGGCTACGATCCGTTGGCGTCGCCGACGATCATGGAGCAGGCGCGCTCGGTGGCGACGCCGGCCGCGCAGCCGAGGCGTTTGCCCGTCATCGGCCATCTCGCGGTGGTCAAGCAGTTCCAGGTGCTCGGCGGCTTGATGATCGCATTCCTGCTCCTCGCGGTGCTGATGGTGTTCCTCGACACGCGGCAATCGACGCAGGCGGCGGCGGCAGCCGCGACGGCGACCGAGATGCAGATGCTCTCGCAGCGTCTTGCCCGCGGCAGCGCCCTGGCGGCGCAGGGGCAGGCCGCAGGGTTCGCCACCGTCAAGGACAGTCGCGAAAAATTCAAAGCCAATTTCGACGCGCTCGCCAACGGCGGTACCGTACGCGGCGTGAGCCTCGGCTCGGCGCGCGATGGCGCCGCGGGGCCGCTCCTCGACGACGTGGGCGCGCGCTGGCAGCGCGTCGATCGCGCGGCGCGCGAACTCGTCGACAACGAAGCGAGCCTGACGACGCTCGCCAAGGGGCTCGACGCACTGAACACCGGCAACAGCACGCTGCTCGACCTCGCCCAGCAGGCGGCGGCGCAGATCGCACAGGGCGGCGGCAGCTTGCGCGAGGTCGACTTCGCGAACCAGCTCGCGGTGCTCTCGCAGCGTATCGCGAAGAACGCGAACGCACTCGCCTCGTCCGACGAAATCGATCCCGAAGTCGCCTTCCTCCTGGGCAAGGACACCGGCACCTTCCGCGACATCGTCGCCGCACTCCTGCGCGGCAGCGATACGCTGCGGCTGCCGGCGGTGCGCGGGGACGAGGCGCGCGCCACGCTCATCGATCTGCAGAAACGCTTCGCCGCCTACGAGACCGGTACCGCCGCGATCCTCACCAACATGCCGAAACTCGTCGTCGCCAAACAGGCGGCACGCAGCGTCAATACCGAGGCCGATGGCCTCCTCGCTGCCAGCACCAAGCTTGCCGAGACGTACACGGACAATCCGTTGCGTACGTGGACCGTGGTGGCGGCCATCGCGTTCGCCGCCCTGGCGCTGGCCGCGCTCGTGCTCCTCGGCAAGGCCTTCCTCGATGACGCGCGGGTGCGCGCGATCGACAGCGAGAGCGAGAACAAGCGCAACCAGGAGGCCATCCTGCGCTTGCTCAACGAGATGGGCAATCTCGCCGACGGCGACCTCACCGTGCAAGCGTCGGTGACCGAGGACGTGACCGGCGCCATCGCCGATTCGATCAATTTCACGATCGAGGAGCTGCGCACGCTGGTGCGCGGCATCAACTCGGCGACCGATCAGGTGACTCGCGCCACGCAGGAGACGCAGGCGATCTCGAATCGACTCTACGAGGCGTCGCAGCGACAGAACCGCGAGATCCAGCAGGCGTCCGCCTCGGTGCTGCAGATGGCGCAGTCGATCAACGACGTGTCGCAAACCGCGAGCCAATCCGCCCGCGTGGCGCAGCAGTCGCTCGCGGCTGCCGAGAAGGGCGGCACCGTGGTGCAGAACCAGATCACGGGCATGAACGAGATCCGCTCGCAAATCCAGGACACGTCGAAGCGCATCAAGCGACTGGGTGAGTCGTCGATGGAGATCGGCGAGATCGTCGAGCTGATCTCCGACATCACCGAGCAGACCAACGTGCTGGCGCTCAACGCCGCGATCCAGGCGGCCTCCGCGGGCGAGGCGGGTCGCGGCTTCACGGTGGTGGCCGAAGAAGTGCAGCGCCTCGCCGAGCGCTCAGGCGAGGCGACGAAGCAGATCGAGGCGATCGTGAAGACGATTCAGGCGGACACCCAGGACGCGGTCGCGGCCATGGAGAAATCGACCGTCGGCGTGGTCGAAGGAACCAAGCTCTCCGATGCGGCGGGGCAGGCGTTGACCGAGATCCAGACGGTGTCGCGGGACCTCGCGGAGTTGATTTCGCGGATCTCGACGCAGACGCAGATGCAGTCGACGTCGGTGACCGACGTGACGCGCGGCATGCAAGGCATCCTGCAGATCACCGAGGAGACGACCGAAGGCACCAAGCAGACGAACGTGTCGATCGGGCAGTTGACCAAGCTCGCGCAGGAATTGCGTTCCTCGGTCGCGGGCTTCAAGGTGTGAACGGAGAGCCTTCACAAGGAGACGCCGAGAGAAGGCATTCTTTCTCTGTGCCTCTGCGTCTCCTGCTGATCGATCGGCCCGGAACTTGCTGAAGCCACGGCTATGGCCAACGACTCCATCCCCGAATTCGACCTTGGCCCACTGTCGTGGGTGCAAGGGGAGATCGACCAGGCGTTGGCCAACGGTCTCGAGGCGCTCGCGCGGTTCAAGGCCGCACCCGCCGAGGGCAATGCGCTCAAGCACGCGCGCGCTCACGTCCATCAGGCGGCCGGTGCGATCCAGATGGTGGGACTCGATGCGGTCGTGGCCTACACCGACGAACTCGAGCGGCAGCTCGCGCGGCTCGAGGAACTTCCCACCGAGGTGGCGCGCGGCCAGTGCGAGGTGATCGACCGGGCCGGGCGCAAGCTGCGGATCTTCCTCGACGAGATCGTCAACGGCACCGCCCCGGTGCCGCTCAAGCTCTATCCCGAATACGAGGCGATGCAGGTCGCCCGCGGCGTCAAGGCGGCCGCACCTACCGACCTCTTCTATCCCGATCTGTCGCCGCGCGCCCCGCGGCTCGGGCAACGCGAGACGGTCACCGCGAGCCGCCTCCCGTCGCTCGTCATCAAGCACCGCCGGCTCTACCAGCGCGGGCTGCTCGCGTGGCTGCGCGGCGACGAAGCCGGCGCAGCGATGATGCGCGATGCCGTGACCAGCATCGAGGACGTGGCCATGCACGGCAATCTGCGCGCGTTCTGGTGGACGGTCGGTGGGCTGCTCGAGGGATTGGTCGAGAGGGGTCTCGACGCCGGCTTTGGCGTGAAGCAACTCATGGCGCGCCTCGATCTGCAGATCCGGCGCGTGGCCGAGGGCAGCACCAAGGTTGCCGACCGCCTGCGCCGCGAGGTGCTGTACTTCGTGGCGATCAGCGCACCGGTCGGGCCGCAGGTGCAGGCGGTCCAGCGGGTGTTCCGGCTGTCGGGACTCATTCCGTCGGCCGAGGTGCTGTCGGCCGACGTGGTGCGCTTGCAGCCGATCCTGCGCGAGGCTCGCGAGCAATTGGCCGGTGCCAAGGATGCCTGGCTGAAGGCGGCTTCGGGGCGGGCCGAGAACCTGCCCAAGCTCAAGCAGACGTTGGCCTCGGTGCATGCGAAGGCCGCCGACATTCACAATGGTGCATTGATGCAGCTCACGGCGGCGCTCGTCGAGCGGCTCGATCGTATGCCGAGCGCAGGCGTATCCGAGCCGATGGCGATGGAGTACGCGACGGCCCTGCTGCTGGCCGAGAGCGCCTTCGAGAATTATTCGAACCTGTCGCCCGATTTTCCGAAGCAGGTCGAGGCGATGCTCGCCCGCCTCGATGCCGTGCACCACGGGCGGATGGCGTCGAGCGGCGGCGTGCCCTTGCTCGACGAGATGAGCAAGCGCGCCCAGGAGCGGGTGCTGCTGGCGCAGGTCGGGCGCGAGATCCAGGTGAACCTGCGGCACATGGAGCAGGTGCTCGATGCGTTCTTCCGCGATCACGGCAAGCGCGCCGAACTCGCGACGCTGGCCAAGGACAGCGCGCAGATCCGCGGTGCGTTGCGCATCCTGGGCCTCGACGAAGCCGATCGTCTCCTCGCGATGTGCGAGGCGCAGATCGCGAGCTACGCCGATCCCGACGTCGCGGTGAGCAATGACGACCTCGAGCTGCTCGCCGAGTCGCTCTCCGGCCTGGGCTTCTACATCGAGGCGGTCGAGCAGCAGCGCCCCGAGCGCGATCGGCTGATCACGCCGCTCATCGCGCGGCGGCTGGGTGAGACGCCGGTAGCGCCGCCAGCCGAGGTCGATTCGGTGGAAGCCGCCGTCGCCGAGCTGCGGGCGGCGTTGCCGCGCCTCGTCGACGAGGTGCGCTCCGCGCCGTCGGACGCGACCGCGCGCGAAGCCCTCGCGCACCGGCTCGCGGGCATGCGCGATGACGCCGAGCTGATCGGCGACCCCGAACTCGTTGCGCAGATCAAAGCGATCCTCGCCGACCTCGAAGCGGGTGACGCGTCGCGGCTCGCTGCCGCGGCGGACGCCATCGCGGATACGGCGGCACCGGCCCCCGAGCTCTCCGACGAGACCCAGCGCCTGCTCGCCACCGATGCGAGTCTGCTCGATCGCGAGTTGCTCGAGATCTACCTGTTCGAGGCAACGGAAGTGCTCGATGGCGTCGAGCGCCAACACCAGGCGCTGCAGGAGAACCCTGGGGATCGCGAGGCGCTGCGTGTCGTGCGCCGCGGCTTCCATACGCTCAAGGGCAGCGGTCGCATGGTCGGTCTCACCGAGCTCGGCGAGTACGCTTACGAGGCGGAGCGGATCCTGAACCGCCTGCTCGAGGAAGAGCGCCCGGTGACACCCGCGGTCGTCGCCTTCGTCGGCGTGGCGCAGCAAAGCTTCCGTGACTGGGTGGATGCACTGACCGCGCAGGGGCGCGTCGTCAGCGATCCGCGGCCGCTGCGCTCGGCGATCGTCGCGGTCGAGCGCGAGTTGCCAGGTTACGAGCCGCCCGCTCCGGCGACAGTCAACGTCATCGACTTGCCACGGGTCACCGCACCGCTTCCTGGCCCCGACGTCCCGCCGGCTGCGACCACGACCTGGCGACCTGAGGTGCCGGCGCTCGATGTCGTCGAGTTGCCCGACGTCGGCAGTGCGGACGACGCCGAGCTCCTTGCGCTGGTCGGGTCCGACGCGGCGTTCACCGAAACGATCGACATGCCGGCACTGCCCGACGACGCGGCGCTCGGGCACGTGCTGGCGTTTCCCGGTCCCGGCAGCGAACGCGCCGATCGTGCCGAAGCCGCAGCGGTGATCGCTTCCGTGGGTGAGGAGGAAGCGGCGCAGGCGCTGCCCGACGCCGCACCTGCGCCGGACGTTCCCCTGGGCGATGCACCCCAGGCGGATGCGGCGTCGCTTGCGCCATCGATCGATGCAGGCGATGGTGGGATGCCCGCCACCGTCGCTGCCGCTCCCGAAGCGGCCACCGCCGTTCCGGAGCCGGAACAATCCGCGGCGCCGGTGGCGATCGCTCCGTTCGCGGTCGGCTCGGCTGCCATCCCGGCCGGTCCATCCGACGAGGTCGTCGTCGGCGGCGTCACGCTGTCGCGCTCGCTCTGGGACATTCTGCGCGACGAGGCGGAGCAGCATCTCGCGACCCTCGCGCACGAGTTGTCGCTCCTGCAGTTCGATCCCCAGGCGGTCCCGCGGGCACCGATGGTGCGCGCGAGCCACACCCTGTGCGGCATCCATCGCACCGGCGGATTTCCGCTGGTGGCGACCACGGCCAAGTCTCTCGAGCAGACGCTCGCGGTGCTCGAGCAGAATGGGCCTCCGATGGCGAGCGCCGCGTACCCCGCGCTTGCCCGCGCCGTCGCGGGGCTCATCATGCTGGTCGGACGCATGAAGACGCTCGCGGCGTTTACCGATCAGGACGCCGACGAGGCGCTGGCGATCCAGCGCGAGCTCGACGGCTTGCGTGTCGAGTCGGCGGAGCCGGCACCTGACGCCGAAGCCGCCGCGTGGCTCGTCGCCGATCGCGACGTCGCCCGCGAATCGCCCGCGCAGGAGGCGGCACCCCGGGCCGTCGAGAGCGAGACCAAGCCACCCCTTCCGCCGCTGCGAATCGACCCGCTCGCGGACATTCGCGACGACGTGGATGCGCAGGTGCTGCCGATCTTCCTCGACGAGGCGGGCGAGCTCATGGCGCAGGCCGACGCGGATCTGCGCGGCTGGCGGCAGGCCCCCGGGGAGGTCGGCGCGGTAGGGCGCCTGCGGCGCACGCTGCACACGTTCAAGGGTAGCGCACGGATGGCCGGCGCGATGCGCCTGGGCCAGCTCGCGCACCTCATGGAGTCGCGCCTCGAAGGCGACGAGATCGAGGCGGACATCGCGATGTTCGATGCGCTGGACGAGGATTTCGACCAGCTTGCATTCGTGCTCGATGCGCTGCGCCGTGGCGAGGTCGACGTTCCGCTGCCGTGGGTGACCGCGCTTGCCGACGAGATGGCGACGGCCGAAGTGGCGGCAACGGCGCCGGCGGCCGCCGACGATGCGCAGCGCAGCGCAACGACGCAGGCGCCGCCCGTCGTCGAGCGCAGCGAGGCCCCCGAGCGGCCGGTGGTGGTGCCGATCGCCCCGCACTTGGCGCCGGTCGGCGCCGGATCCGCCGCCGCTCCGGCGACGGCGGATCGCCCTGACGCCGCCGAGATCGAGTCCGGAGCACGGGCGCAGCTGCGGGTTCGCGCCGACGTCATCGACCGCCTCGTCAACGAGGCAGGCGAGGTGGCGATCGCGCGGGCACGCGTCGAGGTCGAGTTGCGTGCGCTCAAGAGCAACCTCCTCGAACTCACCGGCAGCGTCATTCGGCTGCGCACGCAGATGCGCGAGATCGAGATCCAGGCCGAATCGCAGATCCAGTCGCAGACCGTTGATCGCCACGGGGAATTCGATCCGCTCGAATTCGATCGCTACACGCGATTCCAGGAGCTCACTCGCTCGCTCACCGAAGGCATCAACGACGTGTCGACGGTGCAGCAGTCGCTGCTCAAGAACCTCGATGACGCCGATGCCGCGCTGCTCGCGCAGGCGCGGCTGTCGCGCGATGTGCAGCAGCGCCTCTTCGCGATCCGCACCGTCCCGTTCGGCAGCATCTCCGAGCGGTTGTACCGGATCCTGCGCACGACGGCACGCGAACTCGGCAAGCGAGCCAACCTGGAGATCGTCGGCGGACAGGTCGAGCTCGACCGCTCGGTTCTGGAAAAGCTGGTCGGACCCCTCGAGCACCTTCTGCGCAACGCGCTCGATCACGGCATCGAGCCGCACGACGCGCGGCGCGCCGCCGGCAAGTCGGAGACGGGCGAGATCCGCCTGACGGTGCGCCAGGTCGGCAACGAAATCATCATCGAGATCGCCGACGACGGCGCCGGCGTCGATCTGGCGCGGGTCGCCGCGCGCGCGCGCAGCCTCGGGCTCCTCGCCGGCGACGCGTCGGCCAGCGACGCGCAACTTCTCGATTTCCTGTTCGCGCCGGGCTTCTCGACCGCATCGAAGATCACGCAGATCTCGGGGCGTGGCATCGGCATGGACGTGGTGCGCAGCGAGATCGGCGCGCTCGGCGGGCGTGTCGACGCCGTATCGCAGGCGGGGCAAGGCACGCGCTTCCTGCTCACGCTGCCGCTCACGCTGGCGGTCGCGCAGGCGGTGCTGGTGCGTGCGGGAGCGCGGTTGTGGGCGCTGCCGGCGCCGATGGTCGAGCAGGTCCAGCAGGTGAAATCGCAAGCGCTCCTCGACCTGTACATCGAGCGCAAGGTCGAATGGCAGGGGCGCTCGTATCCGTTCCATTACCTGCCGCGACTCCTGGGCGACACCGCGCACAACCCGGAGACGAAGCGCCACAATCCGATCCTGCTCCTGCGCAGCGGCCAGACGCACGCCGCGATCCACGTCGACGAGATGATCGGGAACCAGGAACTCGTCGTGAAGAACATCGGGCCGCAACTCGCCCGCGTCTCGGGGATCTCCGGCGCCACGGTGCTCGGTACCGGCGAGATCGTTCTCATCATCAATCCGGTGGCGCTCGTCGCGCGGGCCGATGCCCCCAGGGTCGACGCTCCGCACGACGATCGTGCATTGGCCGATCGGCCGCGGGCGCCGGTCGCCCCGGTGTCGACGCAGCCGGTCGTGATGATCGTCGACGACTCGCTCACCGTGCGCAAGGTGACGAGCCGGATGCTCGCCCGCGAAGGCTTTGCGGTGACCACCGCGCGCGACGGCATCGACGCCTTGCAGGTGCTCGCCGAGCAGATTCCCGACGTCATCCTGCTCGACATCGAGATGCCGCGGATGGATGGTTTCGAGTTCGCCAAGACGATCAAGGGGGATGCCAAGTACAAGGACATACCGATCGTCATGATCACCTCGCGCACCGCCGAAAAGCACCGTACCCGCGCGGCCGAGTTGGGCGTCGACCTGTATCTCGGCAAGCCCTTCCAGGAGGAGGAGCTCATGGGCCACCTGCGCGAGATGACCGGAGTAGCGGCGCTCTGACCCCTTGGTCGCTCGCGCCCCGACGCCCGAGCGCGCACCTCGCTGCTGCACCGCATCGCGCGCGACCGGGCGAAATGCGCTAGATTCACCACCGATGGGTCTTTCCGATCTGGCGGTTTCCCTGAGGAGGAACGATGGCGAGCTACGCTACGGAGCAGCTCCGTACGGTCGCGCTGGTAGGCCACGGCGCGGCAGGCAAGACGACTCTCGCAGAAGCGCTGCTCGCGAAAAGCGGCGCGCTGCCGGCGGCGGGCAGCGTTGAGCGCGGGACCACCGCGTCCGACTTCGATCCGCTCGAAAAGCAGTACCTGCATTCGCTGCGCGCATCGCTCCTGCATTGCGACCTGCCGGAGGTACGCATCCATCTGATCGATACCCCCGGCTACCCGGACTTCATCGGCCAGGCGATCGGCGTGCTCGATGCGGTGGAGACGGCGGCAATCGTCGTCAATGCGCAGACCGGCGTCGAGATGATCACCTCGCGGATGATGACCTGGGCGGCCGAGCGGAACCTGTGCCGCCTGGTGATCGTCAACAAGATCGACGCCGAGAACGCCGACCCGGAGCGCGTGCTGGCGGCGATCCAGGCCGCGTTCGGCAGGGAATGCCTGCCGATCAACCTGCCAGCGGACGGTGGCAAGCGGATCGTCGATTGCTTCTTCAACCCATCCGGCGACGCCGACTTCTCATCGGTCGAGACCGCGCACCGGGCGCTCGTCGACCAGGTCGTCGAGGTCGACGAGGCGTTGATGGCGCTCTACCTCGAGCAGGGTGAGGTCGAGCCCGCGCAGTTGCACGCGCCCTTCGAAAAGGCGCTGCGCGAAGGCCACCTGGTGCCCGTTTGCTTCGTGTCGGCGCGCACCGGTGCCGGGGTCGCCGAACTCCTCGACGTGTTCGAGAAGCTTCTGCCCAATCCGACCGAAGGCAACCCGCCGCGCTTCACCAAGGGTGAAGGCGCCGCTGCGGTCGAGTTCGACTCGGTGCCCGACCCGGCTCGCCACGTGCTGGCGCACGTCTTCAAGGTCGTGATGGATCCCTTCGTGGGCAAGCTCGGGATATTCCGCGTGCACCAGGGGACCGTGACCCGCGATACGCAGCTCTTCGTCGGCGACGGTCGCAAGCCCTTCAAGGTCGGGCACCTCTTCCGGCTGCAGGGCAACAAGAACATCGAGATCGAGCGCGCGGTGCCCGGCGATCTCGCCGCGGTCGCCAAGGTCGACGAGATCCAGTTCGATTGCGTGCTCCACGATTCGCACGACGAGGACCACATCCACATGGCGCCGCTCAGCTTTCCGACGCCGATGCACGGGGTGGCGATCGAGCCCAAGCGCCGCGGCGACGAGGGACGCATCTCCGACGTCCTCGCGCGGATGACCGCCGAGGACCCCACGCTCAAGCTCGAGCACGATGCCATCCTCAACGAGACGGTGCTGTGGGGGCTGGGCGAGTTGCACCTGCGTTCGGTGCTCGAACGCATGGCCTCGCAGTTCAAGCTCGAGGTGAGCACCCGGCCGCCACGGATCCCGTATCGCGAGACGATCACCGCCCCCGCCGAGGGGCATCACCGGCACAAGAAGCAGACCGGTGGTGCGGGCCAGTTCGGCGAGGTCTACTTGAAGATCGAGCCGCTGCCGCGCGGCGCGGGCTTCGAGTTCGTCAACACCGTGAAGGGCGGGGCGATTCCGACCGCGCTCATTCCGGCGGTGCAAAAAGGCGTCGAGCAGGTGCTGGCCGAAGGGCCGGTCGCCGGCTTCCCGTTGCACGACGTGCGCGTGAACGTCTACGACGGCAAGTATCATCCGGTCGACTCGAAGGAAGTGGCATTCGTCGCCGCCGGCAAGAAGGCGTTTCTCGATGCCATCGCGAAGGCGAAGCCGATCGTGCTGGAACCCATCGTCGGCGTCGAGATCAATTGTCCCGCGGCGAGCATGGGGGACGTCGCGGGCGACCTGTCGTCGCGGCGCGG
>JADZAQ010000160.1 GCA_020852555.1 Burkholderiales bacterium | reverse complement strand
TACGTGCGCGGCGGCGGTGATCACAGCTTCACCGATTTCGCGGCGCAGATTCCGCCGATCCTGCGCTTCGCCGGCGTCTCGTGACGCGGCGGGGTGGTGCCCCTCGCGGCGTATACTTTCGACCATGTCCCAGGCTGGCGATGTCACGCCATTGATCGTCGCGATCAGTTCGCGGGCGCTCTTCGATTTCGAGGAGGAGAACGCGCTCTTCGATCCCCGCAACGACCAGGCGTACATCGACCTCCAGCTCTCGCGTCTCGACGAGCGCGCCAAGCCGGGCATCGCCTTTCGTCTCGTCAAGAAGCTCCTCGATTTCAACGCCGACGGCGTGAAGCGCGTGGAGGTGGTGATCCTCTCGCGCAACGATCCGGTCTCGGGATTGCGCGTGCTGCGCTCGGTGCAGGGCAATGCGCTCGCCATCGACCGCGCGGTGTTCACGCGCGGCCGCGAGCCCTGGGGCTATCTGCGGCCACTCGAGGCGAACCTCTTCCTCTCGGCTAATCCCGACGACGTGCGCGACGCGCTGGACGCGCGCTTTCCCGCCGCCGTGGTGTACGCCAGCACGGCCATGGAGGACTCGCACCCGGACGAGGTGCGCATCGCCTTCGACGGTGACGCGGTGCTCTTCGCCGACGAGGCCGAGCGCGTCTTTCGGGAGGGCGGCCTTCCCGCCTTCCAGTCGCACGAGGCGAGCCACGCCGCACGGCCGCTGCCGCCAGGACCGTTCAAGCCGTTCCTGGAGGCGCTGCACCGCCTGCAGCAGGCCGATGACCGCGACAAGGTGGCGATGCGGCTGCGCACCGCGCTCGTCACCGCGCGCAGCGCACCGGCGCACGAGCGCGCGATCCGCACGCTCATGAACTGGAACATCCACGTCGACGAGGCGATGTTCCTGGGCGGTCTCGAGAAGGGCCCGTTCCTGCGCGAATTCGAGCCCGATTTCTATTTCGACGACCAGGCGCGCCACGTGCAGTCGGCGGCGCGGCACGTCCCCGCGGGTCACGTTCCGCACGGGGTGGCCAACGAGGCGGGCCATCCCGACTGAGCCGACCGCCGGGGCGTTCGAACGGAACGGCTCGACTACCCGCGCAGCCGCCCGAAGAACGGATACCGCGGATCGTTGAACCCCGGCGTGGACGGATGTCCGGGGGTGACGAGCGAATCGACGAGCGCTTCGTCGGCGTCGCTCCACGCCGTGCCGATCGCCGCGACGTACTCGTTCCACTGCGCGAGCGTGCGGGGTCCCACGACCACGCTCGTCACGATGCGGTTGGCCCACAGCCACGCGAGGGCGAACTGGAGCAGCGTGCGCCCCGTCTTCTGCGCATGCCCGTGCAGTTGCTGCGCGATCACGTACGACTCCTGCCGCAACTCGGTCTCCAGGATCCGCGGGTCGCCGCTCGCCCCTCGCGAGCCCTCGGGGAACGGCGTGTCCGGGGCGTACTTGCCGGTGAGCACGCCGCGGGCCACCGGCGAGTAGGTGGCGACACCGATGCCGTAGTGGTCGCAGGCGGGCAGCACCTCGACCTCGGGCATGCGGTTGAGGAGGTTGTAATAGGGTTGGCAGACGACCGGCGGCGGTACGCCCTGCGCCGCGCACTCGGCAACTACCTGCGAGATGCGCCAGCCGCGATAGTTGGAGACGCCGAAGTAGCGGATCTTGCCGCCGCGGATGAGGTCGCCGATCGCCCCCACGGTTTCGGCGACCGGCGTGTCGAGATCGTCGCGGTGCAGGTAGAGGATGTCGATGTAGTCGGTACCGAGACGGGCGAGGCTGTCGTCGCACGCCGCCAGCACCCAGCGTCGCGACAGGCCGCCGGAGTGCGGGCGCTTCGTCAGCCGATTGCCGCACTTGGTGGCGAGGATCCACTCGCGCCGGTGCGCCCTGATTGCAGGCCCGACGATGCGCTCGGTCTCGCCTTCGTTGTAGGCGTCGGCGGTGTCGATGAAGTTGACGCCCGCCGCGTGTGCCGCGTCGACGATGCGCAGCGCCTCGGCGGCGTCGGTGCGGTCGCCGAAGATCATCGTGCCGAGGCATAGCGGCGAGACCATGAGCCCGCTCGCGCCCAGTCTGGTGTAGTCCATGACGTGTTCCCAGGGGAGAGTCGGGAATATGCGGCATCGGCGCCAATCGCGCAACGCGCGGCCCGTGCGTGCGTGCGTCCGCGACCCGCGCGCGTCTCGCGGCGACGCGCCACGTATAATCGCGGGCCCCCGCACGGCGCCCGTGGGCCTGCCCGTGCCGCTGCGCCATCGGCTCCCGCTTCGCATCCGGTCACCCGCTTCCCCATCACCATGAACGTGCTGTTCGAGGACGACGGTCAACTCAAGGCCGGCAGCGTGCTCGCCGACAACGACGCTTCGCTGCAAGTCGAGGCGGTCTCCGGCAAGCGGCTCAAGGTGAAGGCAACGAGCGTGCTCCTGCGCTTCGCGTCTCCCGGCGCCGGCGAGTTGCTGATCGAGGGTGGGCGGCTCGCCGCCGAGCTCGATCCCAATTTCCTGTGGGAGGCGAGCGAGGACGGCGAGTTCGGTTTCGCCGATCTCGCGCGTGAGTACTACGGCAGCGCGCCGTCACCCGCGCAGGCGGCGGCGGTGGCGATGCTCCTGCACGCGTCGCCCATGCATTTCTACAAGAAGGGCAAGGGCCGCTATCGCAAGGCACCGGCGGAATCGCTCAGGGCAGCGCTCGCCTCGGTCGAGCGCAAGGCGCGCGAAGCCGAGCAGATCGCGGGCTGGGCGCACGAGCTGGTCGCGGGGCGAATGCCGGATGCGCTGCGCGCGAAGCGTTCGATGCTCCTCTACCGGCCCGACAAGAATTCGCTCGAATGGAAGGCGCTCGCCGCCGCCTGCGAGGTGCGCAAGCAAAGCCCGGTCGAGGTGCTCGCGGCCTGCGGCGCCATTGCCTCCACGCACGACTATCACTTCGATGCCTTCGTGATCGAGGCCTTTCCGCAAGGGCTCGCGTTTCCGCCATGGGGTGGGGTGCCGGGTGTGCGCGAGCTCGCGACCAGCCCGGCGCGCGCGTTCTCGATCGACGATGCCTCGACGGTCGAGATCGACGACGCCTTCTCGGTGCGTGAGTTGCCCGGCGGCAACATCGAGGTCGGCATCCACATCGCGTGTCCGGCGGTCGCGATCGGCCGCGACACGCCGCTCGACCGGATCGCGCGCGAACGGCTGTCGACGGTGTACATGCCGGGCCGCAAGCTCACGATGCTGCCCGACGAGGTCATCGACGCCTTCACGATGAAGGCCGGTACCGCACCACCGGCGCTCACGCTGGCGCTCGAAGTCACGCCCGACGGAGCCATCGTCGGGCAGACCACGCGTGCCGAGCGCGTCGTCATCGACGCCAATCTTCGCCTCGATGCGGTCACCGCCGACTTCGCCAACGAGCTGCCCTCACCCGTCGATCCGCCGTGGACGGCCGAGATGCGCGTGTTGTGGAAGGTCGTCGGCAAGCTCGCCGCCGCCCGTGGCAAGGACGACATCAATCGCATCGACTACAGCTTCGACGTCGATTGGAGTACGGGACCGGAGGGGCGCATCGCGATCGTGCCGCGCGAGCGCGGCAGTCCGCTCGACAAGCTCGTCTCCGAGCTCATGATCCACGTCAACAACACCTGGGGCAAGCTCCTCGCCGACCATCGCATGGCGGGTCTGTATCGCGTGCAAAGCGGCGGCAAGGTCAAGATGAGTACGCGCCCCGGGGAGCATCAGGGCCTGGGCCTCACCCACTACCTGTGGTCGAGCTCGCCGCTGCGCCGCTACAGCGACCTCGTCAACCAGCGCCAGCTCCTCGCGGTGATCGACGGCCAGGCGCCGCCGTATCCCGGCAACGACGCGAGCCTCTTCGCGGCGCTGGCCGATTTCGAGGCGACCTACGGCCAGTACGCCGAGTTCCAGGCGCGCATGGAGCATTACTGGTGCCTGCGCTGGCTCGTGCAGGAAGGCGTCACCGAGACGACCGCCGAGGTCATCCGCGAGAATCTCGTGCGCTTTACGCGGTTGCCGCTGGTGATGCGTCTGCCCGACCTGCCGCCGCAGGCGCCGGGCTGCCTGGTGCGCGTTGCGATCGGCCGCGTCGATCTGCTCGCCGCCAGCCTCGAGTGTCGCGTCCTCGGCACGCAGTAGCCGCCGGAGCGGCGCGCGCGGCATGACGGCGGCATGACGCGCAGCCTACAATAGCGCGCAGTCACGCTTCAATCGAATCGCTCCACGTGCCTCGCCGCGCGACGCCCAAGAAGCCCACCGCCGCTTCCGACCCAACGGCAGCGCCGCCGCCGGCTGCACCCTCCCCAACTGCTGCGGTCGCGTCGACGGCGAAGTCCCGAGCCTCGACCCGGGCCGTGGCCGGCACCGCGACTCGCAAGGCGCCCGCACGGGCTCCGAAGGCGCTGATCACCGATCCCGTCGTGCCCGCCGTCACCGCGCCGGCGCGGCAGGGACCGCCCCAGCGAACCGCGCAGCTTCGTCCGGCCGGCGCCTTGCCGCCGGCGGTGATTCCCCGCGAAGCGCTCGCCTCGCCGCGCCGCGATCGCGTGCTGGCCTGGGCGATCGGGGTGTCGGTTCTGCTGCACGCCGTCGTCCTCGCCATCCACTTCAAGCCGTTCGACCGCGCGCCGCGCGACGATCGTGGACCACCGCTCGAGGTGGCGCTCGTTAATGCGAAGTCGGTGGCCAAGCCCACCAAGGCCGACGTGCTCGCCCAGGCCAACCTCGACGGCGGCGGCAACACCGACGAGAATCGGCGTGCGAAGACGCCGCTGCCGGTGCTGCCGAAGCCGCCGTCCGAGCGCGAGATCGCGGTCGCCACCCAGCGCGTGGAAGAGCTCGAGAAGAAAGCGCGCGAACTCATGACCGCGCTGCGCAGTGCGCCGGTGCCGCAATCGCTGCCGGCGCCCAGCGAGGCGAGCGAAGCCGCGAATCTGCCGACCGCCACCGAGCTCATGCAGCGTACGCTGGAATCGATGCGGCTCGAGGCGCGGATCGCCAAGGACATGGACGCCTACCAGAAGCGCCCGAAGCGCCGCTTCATCGGTGCGCGTGCCGAGGAATATCGCTTCGCCCGCTACGTCGAGGACTGGCGATTGAAGATCGAGCGCGTCGGCAACAACAACTATCCCGAGGCAGCGCGCCAGCAGAAGCTCTACGGTCACCTCCTCCTCTCGGTGGCGATCCGCAGCGACGGCTCGCTGGAGAAGGTCGAGGTGCTGCGCACCTCGGGCAATCGAATTCTCGACGCCGCGGCGGTGAAGATCGTCGAGATGTCGGCGCCGTTCGCGCCTTTTCCACCGGACATCAAGCGCGATACCGACGTGCTTGCCATCACCCGCACGTGGACCTTTACAAAGGCGGATTCGCTGGAGTCGCAATGATGCCGTCCCGGTAGAATAGCGCCATGGACCGCTACGCCGTCGTCGGCAATCCCGTCGCGCAGTCGAAATCGCCGTCGATTCACGAGGCCTTCGCCCGGGCCACCGGCCAGGCGATGACGTACGAGCGCATCCTGGGGCCATTGGGTGCCTTTGCCGAGACGGCACGGCGCTTCGCCGAGGAGGGCGGGCGCGGCCTCAACGTCACCGCGCCGTTCAAGCGCGATGCTCTCGCCATCGCCGCCAGGGCGAGCGAACGCGCGCAGGCGGCCGGTGCGTGCAACACGCTCGCCCGCGAGGGGGACACCTGGTACGCCGACAATACCGACGGTGCCGGTCTGGTACGTGACCTCACCGTGAACCGGGGCGTCGCGCTCGCCGGCATCGACGTGCTGCTGCTCGGCGCCGGTGGCGCGGCGCGCGGCGTCCTGCTGCCGCTGCTCGCACAGCAACCGCGTGCAATCGTCATCTCGAATCGCACCGCCAGCAAGGCCGATGCGCTCGTCGAGCGCTTCGGCGCACGGGGCCCGCTCACCGCGGTGCCGCCGGGGGCGCTCGGCGGTCGGCGCTTCGACGTCGTCATCAACGCCACCAGCGCCGGCCTCGACCCCAACGCCGTCTGGCCCTGGTCCGAGGGGCTCTTCGCCAACGGCGCTTTCGCGTACGACATGATCTACGGCGACGCGCCAACCCGCTTCATCCGCTGGGCGAGCGGGCAGGGGGTCGAGCGGACCGCCGACGGTCTCGGCATGCTGGTCGAGCAGGCGGCCGAGAGCTTTTTCCTGTGGCGCGGCGTGCGCCCGCCGACCGCGGACGCCTTCGAGCTCCTGCGCCCGACCCGCTGATGGCGGCGCGCCGGCGGGGCATCGCGCGCTGGCTTCTCCTTGCGGTGGCGGCGATCGCCGCGGCGGTCGTCGTCGTCAACCTCTGGTTCGCGGGACAGGTCCTGTGGTGGCGCACGCACCCCGTGGGCGAGACCTCGTTCATGGCGTATCGCATGGCCGAGCTCCATGCGACGTCGCCCAAGGCCAGGCTGCAATACACGTGGGTGCCGTACGAGCGGATCTCGAATCATCTGAAGCGCGCCATGGTCGCGGCCGAGGACGCCAAATTCGTCGACCACGAGGGTTTCGACTGGGAGGGCATCCAGCAGGCGCTCGCCAAGAACCAGAAGAAGGGGCGGGTGGTGGCCGGCGGCTCGACGATCACCCAGCAGCTCGCCAAGAACCTCTTCCTGACCCCGTCACGCAGCTACCTGCGCAAGGCCGAGGAAGCGGTGATCACCGTGATGCTCGAGGCGCTGCTCGACAAGCGGCGCATCCTCGAGCTCTATCTCAACGTGGTGGAGTGGGGCAGCGGCGTCTTCGGCGCCGAGGCGGCCGCGCGTCGCTATTTCGGCGTGTCCGCCGCGCAACTCGCCCCCGAGCAGGCCGCACGCCTCGCCGCGATGGCGCCCAATCCGCGCTTCTACGAGCGCAACCAGGGCGCGCCGGGCCTCAACCGGAAGATCGGCATCATCCTCGCCCGCATGCCGGCGGCCGAGTTGCCGTGAGCGCTGCGTCGTGCGGTCACGCGGACCGCCTCTCTTCATGGACGGCGCCGGCTGCCCGGTGTTACGTCCTGCGTCGCAGTAGCAGCGCCGCCAGCAGCACCGCGCCGAAGGTGGCGGTGCCGATGCCGCCCATGGCGAAGCCGCCGAACTTGAGCGTGAAGTCGCCCGTGCCCAGGATCAGCGTGAGCGCGGCGATCAGCAGGTTGGCCGGGTCGGAGAAATCCACCTTGTTGTCGACCCAGATGCGCGCGCCGGCGATCGCGATCAGGCCGAACACGACGATCGAGACGCCACCCATCACCGGCAGCGGAATGGCCAGGATCAGCGCACCGAACTTGGGCGAGAAGCCCAGCAGCAGCGCGACCACGGCGGCGACGATGAAGACGGCGGTGGAATAGATGCGCGTGGCCGCCATCACGCCGATGTTCTCGGCATAGGTCGTCACCCCGGTGCCGCCGGCGCTGCCCGAGACCATGGTGGCGATCCCGTCGCCGATGAAAGCGCGGCCCAGATACGGGTCGAGGTTGCGGCCGGTCATCGCGCTCACCGCCTTGATGTGACCCAGGTTCTCGGCCACCAGGATCAGCGCCACCGGCGCGATCAGCAGGATGGCGTTGCCGTCGAACACCGGCGCCTGGAACTTGGGCCAGCCCAACCACGCGGCGGCGGCGATGCCCGCGAAATCCATCGGCTTGCCCAGCCCCATGCCGTTGGCGAGCACCAGGTAGATGACCGTGGCAATCGCCAGTCCGACCAGGATCAGGAGGCGCTGCACCATGCCGCGCGTGAACACCGCCACCAGCGCCACGCAGGTGAAGGTGAC
>JADZAQ010000159.1 GCA_020852555.1 Burkholderiales bacterium | reverse complement strand
GAGGGCTTCCTGCGGCAGGAGAGCAGCAAGCGCGACGGGGGCAATTGAGGCACCACGGGCCCCTCCGTGCGCCTCTTTCGCGCCATGTTCGCGATCTTGCGAACATGGCCTGCAAACCGATGGATTCGTGCTGCCAGGCTACGTCAGATCCAGGACGAGTTTCTTCCCTACCGCACGAGCGTACTTGCGCAACGTCGCCAGCGACGGCGAGTGCTTTCCCGTAGCGAGCGCCCTCTCCAGGCGAGCCACGGCCGGCGGCAACGTTCCCATCCGTTCAGCGACCTGCGCTTGAGTGAGGCCGGCTTCCTGTCTTGCTTTCAGCAAGAGGTCCAAGAGAGCACCCTCGTCTCGCTCGATGCGTTCGACCTCCTTCCGTACGCCCGGGCGCTGCATCAGTCTTGCGATCAATTGATCATGGGTTCGCATGCTTGATTTCCTTCATGCGCGTTCGCGCCACTTCAATCTCTCTCGACGGAGTCTTCTGACTTTTCTTGACGAAAGAATGCAGCATCATCACCCGGCGCCCGATCAGGGCACAGAAAAACACTCTGGCGATACCCTCCTGCCCCTTCAATCGGAGTTCGAAGAGACCGCCTCCGAGAGCCTCCGTGTGGGGGCTGCCCAAGTTCGGACCCAACAGGCGGTGATGCGACGGGTGAGAGTCACGTATCGAGCGGCGAGCGAATCAGGCAGACTCAGGATCTCCTCCTGAACCGTCTCGCTGTAATGCTCGATGACGTAGCTCACGGGCGAATCATAACAAATATGTTATATATCCGCAAGCCCCCCGTGCTGCGTGGTTACGCACCTTCGATGGGATGTCGGCCGGACCCGATCGCCAATACCAATCGCCGGTTCGAGACACCGACGGCAACCGCGCCGGCCATGCGGCAGGGTCAGGCATAATCCCGCCCGACTCGTTCGTTCCTTGCCTGCATGTCCCGCGCCTACCCGCACCCCGTCATCGCCCGCGAAGGCTGGCCGTTCCTGGCCCTCGCCGTCGTCGTGGCGGCGCTCCTCACCTGGCTCGGCTGGACGGTGCTGGCCGTGCTCGCCTGGATCGCGGCGCTCTTCGTGCTGCAGTTCTTTCGTGACCCCGCGCGCACGATTCCCGTCGATCCCAAGGCGGTGCTCGCGCCGGCCGACGGCCGCATCGTCAAGGTCGAGAAGGGGCGCGATCCCTACCTCGACCGCGATGCGCTGAAGATCAGCGTATTCATGAACGTCTTCAACGTCCACAGCAACCGCAGCCCGGTGGATGGCAAGGTCGTGAATCGCTGGTACCACGCCGGCAGCTTCCTCAATGCCGCGCTCGACAAGGCGTCGCTCGAGAACGAGCGCAACGCGCTGCACCTGCGCACCGCCGCCGGGCAGGACGTGACCTGCGTGCAGATCGCCGGGCTCGTCGCGCGCCGCATCCTCTGCTACGTCGAGCCGGGTGCGGAACTCGCCCGCGGGCAGCGCTACGGCTTCATCCGTTTCGGTTCGCGCGTGGACGTCTATCTCGATCCGTCGGCGCGTCCCAGGGTGGCGGTGGGCGACAAGGTCTTGGCCACCGAGACGATCCTCGCCGAATTCGCGTAGCGCGATTCGGCGATCTTTGGCACGCCCACCGCCATGCAGGACTACGATCACCACCGCGCGGTGCTCAAGAATCGCGTCCGCCGGCGCGGCATCTACATCCTGCCGAACCTCTTCACGTTGGCCGCGCTCTTCGCCGGGTTCTACGCGATCGTGCAGGCGATGAACCTCAACTTCGACCAGGCGGCGATCGCGATCTTCGTCGCGATGGGCCTCGACGGTCTCGATGGTCGGGTCGCGCGTTTGACCAAGACGCAGAGCGCTTTCGGCGCCGAGTTCGACAGCCTCGCCGACATGGTGTCGTTCGGCGCTGCTCCCGCGCTCGTGATGTACGAATGGGTGCTGCGCGACCTGGGACGCTGGGGTTGGGTGGCGGCATTCCTCTATTGCGCGGCGGCGGCGCTGCGCCTCGCCCGCTTCAACACCATGCTCGAGGTCGCCGACAAGCGCTGGTTCACCGGCATACCGAGCCCCGCCGCGGCCGCACTCGTCGCCGGGTTCGTGTGGATCATGGACGACTACGATATCGATCCGGTGGCGGTACGCTGGTGGGCGCTCTTCGTGACCGTCTTCGCCGGGCTCACCATGGTGAGCAACCTCAAGTACTGGAGCGGCAAGGCGATCAACTTGCGCAAGAGCGTGCCCTTCGTCGCCATCTTGCTCGCCGCGGTCGTTGTCGCGCTCACCGCCTTGCAGCCGCCGCTCGTGCTCTTCGCCGGCTTCGTCGTGTACGCGCTCTCCGGCTATGTCGTCTCGGCGTGGCTGTATCTGCGTCGACGGCGCGCCGGGCGCGCGCACTGACCGCATGTCGGCGCCGGCGCCACGCATCGCCGTCCTCGTGCCCTGCTACAACGAGGCGCTCACCGTCGCCCGCGTCGTGGCCGAGTTCAAGGCGGCGCTCCCCGGTTGCGTCGTCTACGTCTACGACAACCGCAGCAGCGACGGCACCGGCGACATCGCCCGCGCCGCGGGTGCGGTCGTGCGCCGCGAGGAGCGTCCCGGGAAGGGCGGCGTCATGCGGCGCATGTTCGCCGAGATCGACGCCGACCTCTACGTCGTCACCGACGGCGACGCGACCTACGACGCGACGCGCGCGCCGGAGATGGTCGAGCGGCTCCTGCGCGACGACCTCGATGTGGTCACCGGCGTGCGCGACCACGGCGAGCGCGACGCCGCGTACCGGCGCGGCCACCAGTTCGGCAATCGCGCGTTCAACTGGCTCCTGGGCGTCCTCTTCGGCGAGCGGCCCACCGACATGTTCTCCGGTTATCGCGTGATGTCGCGCCGCTTCGTGAAGTCGTTCCCCGCCGAGGCCAAGGGCTTCGAGATCGAGACCGAGCTGACGGTGCACGCGCTCGAGTTGCGCGTGCCCACCGCCGAGGTGGTGACGAGCTATTTCGAGCGTCCCGCCGGCTCGACGAGCAAGCTCTCCACCTACAAGGACGGGCTGCGCATTCTCTACACCATGGCGCGGCTCTTCCGCGACGTGCGCCCGCTGCCGTTCTTCTTCGGCTGCGCCCTCGTGCTGGCGCTCGCGGGGCTGGGCCTGGGTGTGGAGGTCATCATCGAGTACCTCGACACCCACCTCGTCACGCGCCTGCCGACCGCGGTGCTCGCCACCGGCCTCATGCTGCTCGCCTCGCTGTGCCTCGCCTGCGGGATGATCCTCGACAGCGTGGCGCGGGGGCGGCGCGAGGCGAAGCGGTTGGCGTTCCTCGCAGCCGGTGCGGCCCGCACCTATTGAGCCGCACAGGCGGGCGCATTCCGGCGGCCGGCGAACGTCGCGAGCGCGAACACGACCTTGCCGTCCGCCTGCGCGTACGGCGTCACCGCGGGTGCGTCCCAGCCGAGCGCCTGCCGCCACTCCTCGATGCGCGCGGCGCGGTCGCCGCCGACGAACGCAATCGCGACGTCGGTACCCGTGCAGAGGACCTTGCGCGCATCGGCCACGCCGGCGGTCGAGTCGATCGCGACGCGCCCGCCGGTGAGGAGCGCCATCGGCATCTGCAGGCCCCAGTCGGGCGTGAGGAGCCAGGGCTTCGTGCGCTGCGCGTCGAGGTCCGCGGCGAGCCGGTTGATCGCGTCCGAGTAGAGCCCGACGCCGCGCGTCTCGTGCAGGCGGATCGCCTCGGTCACCTGTCCGGCGACGTTGAGCCCGACGAGCACGACGAGCGGTGGCAGGAATACGGTCGACGCACGCCGCCACGTCGGCGGCGCGACGGCCGTCGCGGCGAGGCCCAGCGCGAGCGCGCCGTAGGCGAGCGGCAGCAGCACCATGAAGTGGTGGCCGGATAGGCGCGTGCCGAACGTCGCGCCGACCGCGACGTACGCGAGCGCCATGACCACGAGCGCGCGCAGCGCGAACGGCGCGGCACGCCGCCACTCGAGGCGCAGCCACAGGAGGAGCGGCGCGGCCAGCAGGAGCGCGAGCTTGACGCCCGTACCCGGCACCTCGCCGTGCTCGCCGTGGATCAGCGTGTGGTGGAACCCGTTGCCGAACACGCTCTCGATCGTCGCCCACAGGTGCGCGGCGCGCGTGGCCATGTCCGGCTGTTCGGAGAACGCGTTCAGCGCGCGCTGCGTCTCCTGGAAGTACGCCCACAGCGGCTGCACGCCGCCGAGCTGGAGCGCGAGGAGCGCGTAGCCCACGACGTACGCGCTGCCGCCGACCGCGACGCCGGCGCTCACGGCGAGCCACGCGCGCACCGGCCGCAGGTGCGCCGGCCGCCCGTGCCAGAGGACGAAGGCGAGCGCCGGCGCGAAGAACGCGTAGATGAAGTAGCCGACGATCGCGAGGCCATAGGACGCGCCCGCAGCGAAGAGCCACGCGGTCGCGCGCGCCTCGCTCGCCTGCGCGCGCAGCAGCGCGTACAGCGCGAGCAGCAGCCACGCGGCGGGCGCGAGCGTGATGTAGCTCTGCGTGCGGAACGCGTAGGAGAAGGCGGGATCGAGCGCGAGCGCACCGCAGGCGAGTCCCGCCTGCCAGGGCTTCATCCCGGCGCGCGTGAGCAGCGCGAACAGCGCGACGAGGATGCCCAGTGCGAACGTCGCGTGCGTGGCGCGGATGCCGAAGGCGTCGGTGCCGTAGAGCCAGAATAAGGGCAGCCCCAGCCAGACCTGCTGCGACCCGTGGTAGAAGGAGATCATGACCGGGGCCTTGCCGAACAGCAGGTTGCCCGGCAGCAGCCACGGCTGGACGGACGCCGTGTCGGGGTTGAGCAGCAGCACCACCATGTAGTCCGGGTTCACGGCATCCATGTAGATGCCGGGCAGCGTTGCCTGCTGCAGCGCGACCACCGCGTACGCGGCGGCGACCGCAACGAAGGGGAGCCACGTGCGCCACACCGCGCGCGGCGGCGTCACGACTTCGGCGGGATCTTGAAGAGCCGGCACAGCTGGATGGGGCTCGTGCGCATGTCGGTCACCACGTCCCGGCAGGTCTCGGACAGGCGCAGGAGGTTGTGTGCGAGCAGCTCGTCGACCCCGGTGTCCTTCGGGTACGTGAGCGAGTAGATGGGGCCGCCGTGCGCCTTGATCGCGTCGACGATGGTCTTCGCCATCAGCGTGTCGCGCTTCGGGTCGTTGATGCTGTTGTTGATCCCGAAGAAGCGTGCATCCTTCGGGAAGAACGGCAGCACGTAACCCATCGGAGCGTCCGAGGTGAGCAACACCAGCGCACCGGGTTCGACCGGCGGCACCTTCACGTCGAACCACGCCGTACGATTCTCGAACTCGAGGTGCCACCAATCGGGCGCCTTGGTGGAGGCCACCAGCACGGCCGCGAGCACCGCCGCCGCGGGCAGCGCGTAGCCAGGCCGCAGCAGATAGTAGAGCAGCGCGACGATCAGCGCGCCCGACAGCATCTCGAGCGGCACGAGGTAGCGGTAGATCGAGAACTGCTCGGTCCACAGGACGAATGCGAACAGGAAGAACAGCGCGACCAGCCGCCAAGCCTTCGCGCTGAACGGGCCGGCGACCGCGGGCGCGACCGGTGCGCCGACGCCCCGCACGCGCAGCCGGCGCGCGAGCCACGCCGCCAGCGCCGCGAGGGCAAGCCCGTACAGGACCGGGAAGCGGCCATCGCGGTAATCGGTCTCGGCCACGAAGAACGGCTTCGGCGAGAGCATGCGGAACGGGAACTCGATCCACTCGATGAGCCGGTGCGGGCCGTAGGGCCGGCCCATCACCTCGTATTGGCCCCACCACGGCGACTTGATCCACACGTTGGCGTAGGGGAAGACCGGGTTGTCGAGCTGCGACCACAGCGCCCACAGCCATGGGCCACCGGCGATGGCGGTGCCGGCCAGGACGGCAAGGCCGAACAGGAATGCCTCACGGAAATGGCGCAGCCACGTCGCGAACGGCCGCAACTGCCGCAGCCACAGGGCGAGGCACAGCGCGAACGCGAAGAGGCCGAACGTGAGCTTGAGTCCTGCGGCCAGGCCGCAAAGCAGGCCGGCGCCGGCGAGTGCGCCGCCCGGCAAGGGTGCACCGCCGCCGCGCACCATCGCGCGCACGATCACCCAGAGGCCGGTCAGTACCAGCAGCGCACCGGGCCACTCGTTCATCGTCGTGCCGAGCACGCCTGCGCCCATCGCAGAGGTCGCGCTCACGACGAACGCGATGCCCACCGCGAACCCGCGCTCGCGGGGCGGCAGGTCCGCGAACAGCAGGTTGAGGAGCTTGAGCAGCACGAACGCGGCCACGCCGGCGGGCACCGCGAGCACGAAGGCGATCGCGCGCGGTGACCAGCCGGCTGCGACCATCCAGTAGAACGGCAGATCCGGGATCGGGCTGTGGTACGTCTGGAGCTGCGCGGCCGCGATGTCGAACGTGTAGCCGCGCTTGCCGTGCACCCACGCCCACGGGTTGTAGAAGTGGTAGTTCTGCAGGTCCCAGTTCGCGTCCTGCCCGCGGCGGAGCGAGAACCAGCCGGTGCCGGCGATGCACAGCAGCAGCCAGAAGAGGTCGGCGGGACGGCCGCCCGGCTTCTTGCCGGGTAGCGGCGGGGCGGCGGCGGCGCTCAATGCGATCGGGGACGGGAAGGAAGGCGTGCCCGCCGGCGGGCCGGCGGAAATGCGACGCGGATTATGCCACTCGCGACCCCGTCGCGGTCGGGGTCGGTCTTGCATCCTTGGCGCGAATGCGCTAGGCTTCATGGTCATGAGCAGCACATCCACCACCGCCGTCAGCACTTCTTCGAGCCTCGGGGCGCCGTCCCTGCACGTGCTCGCGCTGATCCTGCGCGGTCTGCTGCTGCGCCTCGCGCGCACATAAAACACACCCCCCAATTCGAGTAGTGCCCGTGCCGTCCGGCAACAGCGGATGGTGAAGCCTCATGCCGCGCGGCTTGTCGCTCCGTCTCGCGCTCGCGGCAGTCTCCAAGGAACGACCATGATCGATGCCTCCGTGAAGTACCGTCCTTTCGCCCCCATCGCCTTGCCCGACCGCACGTGGCCGTCGCAGGTCATCACCCGGCCGCCGGTGTGGTGCAGCGTGGATCTGCGCGACGGGAACCAGGCGCTGATCGAGCCGATGGACGCCGAGCGGAAGCTGCGCATGTTCCGCCAGCTCGTGAAGATGGGCTACAAGGAGATCGAGATCGGCTTCCCGGCAGCGTCGCAGACCGACTTCGACTTCGTGCGGCTCCTCATCGAGCAGGACATGATTCCCGACGACGTCAACGTGCAGGTGCTCACCCAGGCGCGCCGGGAACTCATCGAGCGCTCGTTCGAGGCCTTGCGCGGCGCGAAGCGCGCGATCATGCACCTGTACAACTCGACGTCGACCACGCAGCGCCGCGTGGTGTTCGGGCTCGACCGTGACGGCATCAAGGCGATCGCGGTCGATGCGGCGAAGATCGTGCGCGACTGTGCGGCGCGGCAGCCGGAAACCGAGTGGACGTTCCAGTATTCGCCGGAGAGCTTCACCGGCACCGAGCTCGACTTCGCGAAGGACATCTGCGACGCGGTGCTCGACGTGTGGGAGCCGACGCCCGCGCACAAGGCGATCGTCAATCTTCCGGCGACGGTGGAGATGGCGACGCCGAACGTCTACGCCGACCAGATCGAGTGGATGCACCGCAACCTCGCGCGGCGCGACAGCATCGTGCTCTCGCTCCACCCGCACAACGACCGCGGCTGCGGTGTGGCGGCGGCCGAGTTGGGTGTGATGGCGGGCGCCGACCGGATCGAAGGCTGTCTCTTCGGCAATGGCGAGCGCACCGGCAACGTGTGCCTCGTGACGCTCGGCCTCAATCTCTACACGCAGGGCATCGATCCCGGCATCGACTTCTCCGACATCGGCGAGATCATCCGCACGACCGAGTACTGCAACCAGTTGCCGGTGCATCCGCGTCATCCGTACGGCGGCGAGCTGGTCTTCACGGCGTTCTCGGGGTCGCACCAGGATGCGATCAAGAAGGGGCTCGCGGCGCGCACCGTGGACGTGGCGCGTGGCAACGAGGTGTGGGACGTGCCGTACCTGCCGATCGATCCGGCGGACCTCGGGCGCACCTACGAAGCGGTGATCCGCGTCAACAGCCAGTCGGGCAAGGGGGGCATCGCGTATCTGCTCGAACGCGACTACGGGCTCGCCTTGCCGCGCTTGCTGCAGATCGAATTCTCGAAGGTGATCCAGGAGATCACCGATGCGTCCGGCAAGGAATTGTCGGCGGCCGAGATCCATGCGGCATTCGAGCGCGAATATCTCGCGGTGACGGACCCGGTGGCGTACGTCGGGCATCGCGCGCAGCACAACGGCTCCGATGGCACGGTCGAGCATCTGGCGGCGCGGCTGCGGGTGAATGGCGTCGAGACGGTGCTGCACGGCGCCGGCAACGGGCCGGTCGATGCGTTTGTCACGGCGGTTCGGACCGGCATGTCGCTGCCGATCCACGTGCTCAATTACCACGAGCACGCGATCGGTGCCGGCGAGGACGCGATGGCGGTGTCGTACGTGCAACTGCGCGTGGGCACCGATCGCACGGTGTACGGGGTGGGTCGTGATGCGAACATCGTGACGGCGACGCTACGGGCGCTGACCAGCGCGATCAACCGTGGCGTGACGGCAGGTGCGCTCGACGTGCGGCTGCCGCAGCCGGCGGTGGCGTAGCGCGGTCCGCGTCTACTGCTTCGGCGCCGTAGGGCGCCGAGTGGCGCCGCCGGGGTGCTGCCTCCGCGCGGTCGCTCGCCGAAGCGCATCGCTATGGGTGCCCGGTGGCTCGGGGCGGACCGAAACAACGGTCCGGCCGTCGGCACCACCCATCACGCGATGCCGGCTCAATACCGCGCTGCGGCAGCACCCCGGCGGCGCCTGCGACGTTCGTCGCGATGCCGGCTCAACATGGCGCTGCGGCAACGCCCAGGCGGCGCTACCCGGCGTCCGCTCGGCGCGGGGCGTCGCGACAGACGCTCGACACCTGGGGGCGTCGCCGGCCGGCGGCCGTTTTGGCAAAGTCGTATACTTGGCCTCGCTGTTTGCCAGGTCATCGATGCCCGCCGCCCGAAAGTCGCCGTTCATCACCACGGACCGCAAGGACCGGATGCACGGCCCGAACCGCCGCTGACGGCCTGGCTGTGCTGCGCGTCGACGCTCTCTCGCTTGTCCTCGCCGTGATCGTGGCGTGGCTCGCGATTGGTACGGTCGGCATCGTCGCGTGGCGGCGTCTGCGCGTCGTGAGCCGCGTGCTGTTCCCCGCGGGGGCCGCCGCGGGCGCCGTGCTCGCAGTCGCGGCCTTCCTCGCGATCGGTGCGCCGGCGAGCGAGACGGTGCTGCCGCTCGGACTCCCCGACCTCCCGTTCCACCTGCGCCTCGACGCGCTCTCGGCGTTCTTCCTCGTGCTGCTCGGCAGCGCCGGGACGGCGATTTCGCTCTTCTCGGCCGGTTACTTTCGCGCGAGCGAAGGGGCCGCCCCCGGCCTCGTCTGCTTCCAGTACCACGTGTTCCTCGCCTCCATGGCGCTGGTGCTCCTTGCTGCCGACGCCTATGCGTTCATGGTCGCGTGGGAGGCGATGGCGCTCTCGTCGTATTTCCTCGTCACGACCGAGCACCGGATTCCCGAGATCCGCCGTGCCGGCTTCCTCTATCTCCTGATCGCGCACGTCGGCGCGATCGGGATCCTGCTGTGCTTCGGCGTGCTGCAGGGCGCGAGCGGCGACTACACGTTCGCGGCGATGCGCGGCACGGTGCTCTCGCCGGCCTGGGCCTCGATCGGATTCTTCCTGGCCCTGTTCGGCTTCGGCGCGAAGGCGGGTCTCATGCCGCTGCACGTGTGGCTGCCCGAAGCGCACCCGGCGGCGCCCTCGCCGGTCTCGGCGCTCATGAGCGGCGTGATGCTGAAGACCGCGATCTATGGCCTCCTGCGCGTCGCGTTCGACCTCCTGCCGCTGCAGATCTGGTGGTGGGGAGCGATCGCACTGGCATTCGGTCTCGCGACGGCGCTCTTCGGAGTGATCTTCGCGGCAGCGCAGACCGACATGAAGCGGCTGCTCGCCTACTCGTCGATCGAGAACATCGGGATCCTGGTCGCCGGTTTCGGCCTTGCGATCCTGTTCAAGGCGTACGACAAGCCGCTGCTCGCGGCGATCGCGCTGACCGCCGTGCTCTACCACGCGCTCAACCACGCGTTCTTCAAGAGCCTCCTCTTCCTCGCCACCGGCGCGGTGCTGCACGCCACGCGCGAGCGCAGCCTCGGCAAGCTGGGCGGCCTCATCCACCGGATGCCGTGGGTGGCATGGCTCGCGCTCGTCGGCACGCTGGCGATCGCGGGGCTGCCGCCGCTCAACGGCTTCGTCTCGGAGTGGCTGCTCGTGCAGGCGTTTCTGTTCACGCCGACGCTGCCGCAGTCGTTCGTCAACATGCTGGTACCGATCGCCGCCGCGGCGCTCGTGCTGGCCGCGGCGCTTGCCGCGTACGTGATGGTCAAGTTCTACGGCGTCGTCTTCCTCGGTCGTCCGCGCGAGGCCAACCTCGCGTACGCCAAGGACGCGGGCCGGCTCGAGCGGTTCGCGCTTTCCTTTCTCGCCGCGGGCTGCGTGCTGCTCGGCCTTTTTCCGGTGGCCGTCATTCGCGCGCTCGACCCGGTGAACGCGCTCCTCGTCGGTGCGCCGCTGGGCGAGGCGGCCGGCCACTGGCTCATGCTCGCGCCGTTCGGCACGGATCGGTCAAGCTACAGCCCGCTCGTCGTGCTCGTCGTCGTCGTCGCGGTCGTGCTGGTGACGATGCAGGTCGTCCACCGCTACTACCACGGGCGTGTCCGCCGCGCCGACGCCTGGGACTGCGGCTACCCGCTGCAGACGCCGCGCATGCAGGATACGGCCGAGGGCTTCGGCCAGCCGGTGCGTCAGGTGTTCGAGCCGTTCTTCCGCATCGAGCGCGAGCTGCCGACGCCGTTCGACACCAAGCCCCGCTACCGGGTCGTGCCCGGCGACCCGTGGTGGCACGCCGTCTACGTGCCGATCGCGCGCGCCGCCGACCTCGCCGCCCGCTTCGTGGGCCTGATCCAGCAGGGCCGGATCTCCGTCTATCTCGTCTACAGTTTCGTCACGCTGCTGGCGCTGCTGTTCTTCGTGCGATGAGCGTGACGGCGCTCCTCTCGCAGCTCGTGCAGGTCGCGCTCGCCCTGGTGCTCGCGCCGCTGCTCGTCGGCTGGGTCAACCAGTGCCGCGCGTGGCTGTCGAACCGCAGCGCGCCGCCGCTCACGCTGCCCTACCGCACGATCCGCAAGCTCTTCACCAAGGACGCGGTCGTCGCGAGCAACGCCTCGCCGATCTTCCGGCTCACGCCCTACGTCGTGTTCGGCGCGATGTGCTGCGCGGCGGCGATCGTCCCGTCGCTCGCGACCGACCTGCCGTTCGCGGCGGCGGCCGACGCGATCGCGCTGGTCGGCCTCTTCGCACTCGCCCGCGTGTTCATCGCGCTCGCGGCGATGGACATCGGCACCGCGTTCGGCTCGCTCGGCGCCCGTCGCGAGATGTTCGTCGGCTTCCTCGCCGAACCGGCGTTGCTCATGGTCTTGTTCACCGCGTCGCTCATCTCGGGTTCGACCTCGCTGCCGTCGATCGTGGACTCGCTCGCGCACCGCGAGCTCGCGATCTACCCGTCGCTCGCGTTCGCCGGCGTCGCGTTCACGATGGTCTCGCTCGCCGAGAACGCCCGCATCCCGGTCGACAATCCGGCCACCCACCTCGAGCTCACGATGATCCACGAGGCGATGCTGCTCGAATACTCGGCGCGCCACCTCGCGCTCATCGAGTGGGCGTCGTGGCTCAAGCTGTTCAACTACTCGTGCATCGGGCTCGCGCTGTTCTTTCCGTTCGGCATCGCGCAGGGCAGTGACGACTGGGTCGCGATCGCGCTCGCGGTGCCGGCGCTGGTCAGCAAGCTCGCGGCGGGCGGATTCCTGCTCGCGCTGATCGAGACGGCGTCGGCGAAGATGCGGATCTTCC
Organism: Burkholderiales bacterium; assembly: GCA_020852555.1. Lineage (GTDB taxonomy): Bacteria > Pseudomonadota > Gammaproteobacteria > Burkholderiales > Casimicrobiaceae > VBCG01. Next base: position 39,822 of record JADZAQ010000159.1, on the reverse strand, counting down.
GGGCCCCCGAGTTCCTCGGCACCGCGTTCCTGCTCGCGGTGCTGGCGATGCTCGTCCACCTGCTGCTGGGGAGCTAAGCCGTGCACCTGCTCCCGCTCTACGCGCAGCTCATCAACCTCCTCGCTGCGATCCTGCTCCTGCTGGCGTTCGCGATGCTCGCGCAGCGGCGCGTCCTGTCGCTCATCGACCTCTTCGCCGCGCAGGGGCTCGCGCTGGCCGCCTCGACCGCGATCGTCGCGTACGGGACCGGGCAGGAGCACCTCTATTGGTCGGCGGGGCTCACCTTCGTGCTGAAGGTGCTCGTCCTGCCGTGGATCCTCCACCGGCTGATGCGGCAGCTCGACGTCAGGTGGGACGTCGAGGGGCTCATCAACGTGCCGACCACGATGCTGATCGGCATCGTGCTCGTGGTGTTCGCCTTCAACCTCGCGGTGCCGATCTCGCAGCTCGCGAGCACCGTCACCCGCTCGACGCTGGGCATCGCGCTGGCCTGCGTCATGCTGTCGTTCCTGATGATGATCACGCGGCGCAAGGCGATCCCGCAGGTGATCGGCTTCCTCTCGATGGAGAACGGACTCCTCTTCGCCGCGACGAGCGCGACCTACGGGATGCCGCTGGTGGTCGAGCTCGGCATCGCGCTCGACGTGCTCGTCGGCGTGCTGATCCTCGGCGTGTTCTTCTTTCAGATCCGCGAACAGTTCGACAGCCTCGATCTCAAGCACCTCGAGACGCTGAAGGAGGAGAGCGAGTGAGCCGCCGGGCGCATCGTGCGGCGCGGGGGGGCGCGGCGTGATCGAGATCGTGGCCGTGCTGGGGATCCCGCTCGCGGGCGCGCTCGTGCTCGCGCTGGTGGGCGGGCGCGCCGCCGCGGCGACGGTCAACATCGCCGTGAGCCTGGCGACGTTCGTCGCGGCGGCGGCGCTGACCGCGCGCGTGATCGCCGCCGGGCCGCTGCTCGCGCTCGACAGGACGTTCTTCGTCGATTCGTTCAACGTGTTCCTCGTGGCGCTCACCGCGTTCGTCGGTTTCACGACCGCGATCTTCTCGCGCCCGTACATGCGCATCGAGCGGGAGCGTGGCCACGTGAATGCCGCGCGACTGCGGCTCTACCATGGCATGTACCAGCTGTTCATCTTCACGATGCTGCTGGCGCTGCTCGCCAACAACATGGGCATCCTGTGGGTCGCTCTCGAGGCGGCGACGCTCGCCACCGTGCTGCTGGTCTCGCTGTACCGGACGCCCGCGAGCCTCGAGGCGGCGTGGAAGTACTTCATCCTGTGCGGCGTCGGCATCGCGCAGGCACTCTTCGGCACGATCCTGCTCTTCTTCGCCGCCGAGAAGCTGCTCGGCGCCGGCGGCGGCGCGCTCCTGTGGACCGAGCTCGACGCGGTGAAGGCGCAGCTCGAGCCCACGGTGCTCTCGCTCGCGTTCGTCTTCCTGCTGGTCGGCTACGGGACGAAGGTCGGGCTCGTCCCGCTGCACAACTGGCTGCCCGACGCGCACGCCGAGGGGCCGACGCCGGTCTCGGCGGTGCTCTCGGGGCTCCTGCTCAACGTCGCGCTCTACGCGGTCGTCCGCTGCAAGGTGCTGGTCGAGGGGGCAGTCCCTACCGCGTTCGCGAAGAACCTGATGATGGGTTTCGGGCTGCTGTCGGTCGTCGTCGCGGCGTTCCTGCTCTCGCGGCAGCGCGACATCAAGCGGCTGTTCGCCTACTCGTCGATCGAGCACATGGGGATCGTCACGTTCGCGTTCGGCATGGGCGGCGCGATCGCCAACTTCGCCGGGCTCCTGCATATGACCGTGCACTCGCTCACCAAGTCGGCGATCTTCTTCGCGGTCGGCCACGCGACGCAGAAGAGCGGCACGCAACTGATGGACGGCATTCGCGGCCTCATCACCACGAGCCCGGTCGTGGGCTGGGGACTCATGATCGGCACGCTCGCGATCCTCGGCATGCCTCCGTTCGGCGTCTTCGCGAGCGAGTTCCTGATCCTCACGACCGCGATGCGCGAGCAGCCGTGGGCGACGCCGTTCCTGCTCGTCGCGCTGGGCGTCGCGTTCGCCGCCGTGTTCTCGAAGGTGCAGCCGATGGCGTTCGGTGAACCGGTGGCGGCGCGCCTGCCGCACCGCCCGGCGATGGTGCCGGTGTTCGTGCACCTCGCGCTCGTCCTGATGCTGGGCCTGTGGATTCCGCCGTTCCTCGCCGCGTGGTACCGGCAGGCGGCGCTGCTGATCGGGTGAGCGAAATGGACCTCTCCCGTCTCGGACTCGCCGGCGCGACGCTGCCCTCGGCGGTACCGGCCGTGCGCATCCCGGTGGGGTCGGGGCAGCTCGTCGCCGCCTGCCGCATTGCGCAGGAGCAGGGGGCGCACCTCGTGGCGCTATGGACGAGCGACGGGCGCGATCGCGGCAGGGGTTTCGTCGTGCACGTCGCGTTGGGCGGCGCCGCCGGGCTCGCGGTGCTCGAGACCACGCTGCCCGACCTGCCCGATGCGCGCTATGGCGACGTTTCGGCGATTTTCCCGGCCGCCGGTCGCATGCAGCGTGCCGCGTTCGACCTCATGGGCGTCGCGTCGGAGGCCGACGACCAGCGGCCGTGGGCGTGGATGGCGAGCTGGCCGATCGACTGCTTTCCGCTGCGCCGCGACTTCGAGGCGTCGCCGAAGTGGGGGCCGGGCCAGGAGGAGTACGAGTTCGTCCGCGTCGAGGGTGACGGCGTGCACGAGATCGCGGTCGGACCCGTGCACGCCGGCATCATCGAGCCCGGGCACTTCCGCTTCCAGGTCGTCGGCGAGAAGGTGCTGCGGCTCGAGGAGCGCTTTTCCTACGCGCACAAGGGGATCGAGAAGCGCTTCGAGGCGATGTCCGCCGCCGATGCGTACCGGCTCGCGGGACGCGTGTCCGGCGATAGCACGGTGGCGTACGCGTGGGCGTACGCGCAGGCCCTCGAGGCGATCGCGGGCGCCGGCGTGCCGCCGCGTGCGTTGTGGCTGCGTGCGCTCGCCCTCGAGCGCGAGCGCATCGCGAACCACTTGGGCGACCTGGGCGCCATCGGCAACGACGGCGGCTTCGCGTTCGGGCTGGCGCAGTTCTCGCGGCTTCGGGAGGACGTCGTGCGCGCGAACCGCGAGGCGTTCGGCCACCGCTTCATGATGGATTTCGTGGCGCCCGGCGGCGTCGCGTGCGACGTGGCGCGCGAGTGTCTCGCCGCGATGGCCGACGAGGCCGTGCGCATCGCCGGCGAGGTCGCGACGCTGCGCGCGATCTACGACGAGCACGACGGACTGCAGGATCGCTTTCGCACCTGCGGCCGGGTGACCCCCGAGCTTGCCGCGCAACTCGGCCTTGGCGGCCTCGCGGGGCGCGCGAGCGGCCAGGCGCGCGACCTGCGCTGCGACTTCCCGTCCGCCCCCTGGGATGCGCTCGCCGTCCGCAAGTTCAGCGCCGGCGGCGGCGACGTCGCCGCGCGCGTCGCGGTCCGCTTCGATGAGCTCGTCGAGTCGCTGCGGCTGGTGCGCGCGATCGCCGACCGCCTGCCCGGCGGCGAGGTTCGCGCGGCGCTGCCGGAGACGTTGCCGGCGAAGCTCGGGCTGGGTTACGTCGAAGGCTGGCGCGGCCCGGTGCTCGTCGCGCTCGAGACCGGGGCGGGCGGCACGATCCGCCGCTGCCATCCGCACGATCCGTCGTGGGCGAACTGGCCGGTGATCGAGCACGCGGTAATCGGCAACATCGTTCCCGACTTCCCCCTCATCAACAAGTCGTTCAACCTCTCCTACAGCGGACCGGACCTCTGACCATGCTGCGGATGCTGAAGCAGATCGTGAAGGTCGGCGTGCGCACCGAGACGCCGCCCGCCCCGGCCGACGAAATGGCGAAGGTCGCGCGCCTGCAGGGCGACATCCTCGCGGTGCTCGGCCGCGCGCTCACCATCCGGGTGGTCGACGCCGGCTCCTGCAACGGCTGCGAACTCGAGATCCACGCGCTCGGCAACCCGTACTACAACATCGAAGGCATGGGCATCCGTTTCGTCGCGAGCCCGCGCCACGCCGACCTGCTCCTCGTCACGGGGCCGGTGTCGAAGCACATGGCGACCGCGCTCCGGCGGACCTGGGACGCCACGCCCGAGCCCAAGCTCGTCGTCGCGGTCGGCGACTGCGGGTGTCACGGCGGCATCTTCGGCGAGAGTTACGCGAGCCTGGGCGCCGTGGCCAACGTCCTTCCGGTGGACGTCGAGATTCCCGGCTGCCCACCCACGCCGACGGCGCTGCTGCAGGGCATCCTGGCGGCGATCCGCGCGCGACCCGCGTCCGACGCTCAGGCGCGCGACGCCTGACGCTCACCTCCGGCCGTCGCTCCTGGAGTGCGACGCCTGACGCTCACCCCCGGCCGTCGCTCTCGGAGCGCCTCGGCCGCCTCTTGCTGCACCTGCAAACTCGCGTAGAATGGCGTTTGTGAAAGTCGTTTTCACATCCGTCGCCAACCGCGGATGTCGTCGACTTCCGTACCCGCACCGCCGGCGGCGCTCCGCCCGGCGCCATTCATCCGCACGGCAAGCGAGGTTTTCATGAGCACGACGAATTTTGGCCCCGGCATCGTCATCACCGGTCCGATCACTCCCGACTACGCGCAGATCCTCACCCCGGAAGCGCTCGCCTTCGTGGCGCGACTCGTTCGCGCCTTTGGACCGCGGCGCACCGAGCTCATGGCCGCGCGTGCGGCACGCCAGAAGGAGTTCGATGCCGGCAAGCTGCCCGACTTCCTCGCCTCGACGCAGGCCATCCGTGAGAGCCAATGGACGTGCGCGCCGATCCCCGCCGACATCGTCGATCGTCGCGTCGAGATCACCGGGCCGGTCGATCGCAAGATGATCGTCAATGCGTTGAATTCGGGGGCGTCGGTGTTCATGGCCGACTTCGAGGACGCGAACACGCCGTCGTGGCACAACAACGTCCAGGGGCAGGTCAATCTGCGCGATGCGATTCGCCGGCGCATCGATTTCACGACGCCGGAAGGCAAGGCCTACCGGCTGAAGGACAAGACCGCGGTGCTTTTCGTGCGGCCCCGTGGGTGGCATCTGGACGAGAAGCACGTCACGATCGACGGCGAGCCCGTCTCCGGTGGCATCTTCGATTTCGGCTTGTACTTCTTCCACAACGCCAAGGAGCTCATCGGTCGCGGCAGCGGGCCGTATTTCTACCTGCCCAAGCTGGAAGGCCACCTCGAGGCGCGCCTGTGGAACGACGTCTTCGTCATGGCGCAGGACGAGTTGGGCGTGCCGCGCGGATCGATCAAGGCCACCGTGCTCATCGAGACGATCCTCGCCGCCTACGAGATGGACGAGATCCTCTACGAGCTGCGCGAGCACTCGGCGGGCCTCAACGCCGGCCGGTGGGACTATATCTTCTCGTGCATCAAGAAGTTCCGCAGCAACCAGGATTTCTGCCTCGCCGATCGCGCGCTCGTCACCATGACCACGCACTTCATGAAGAGCTACGCCGAGCTCCTCGTCAAGACCTGCCATCGCCGCAACATCCACGCGATGGGCGGCATGGCCGCGCAGATTCCGGTGAAGAACGACGAGCGGGCCAACGCGGAGGCGTTCGCCAAGGTCAAGGCCGACAAGGAGCGCGAGGCCACTTACGGCCACGACGGCACCTGGGTCGCGCATCCCGCGCTCGTCCCGGTCGCTCTCGAAGCGTTCAACCGGCTGATGCCCACGCCCAACCAGATCGCGTCGAAGAAGCGCGACGACGTGAAGGTGAGCGCCGCCGACCTCGTGAAATTCGAACCCGAGAAGCCGATCACCGAGAAGGGTTTGCGCCTCAACATCAACGTCGCGATCCAGTACATCGGCGCGTGGCTCGCCGGACAAGGCGCGGTGCCGATCTTCAACCTCATGGAAGACGCCGCCACCGCCGAGATCTCGCGCTCGCAGGTGTGGCAGTGGATGCGCTCGCCGAAGGGCGTCCTCGACGACGGCCGCAAGGTGACGAAGCCGATGGTCGCGGCGATGATTCCGGAGGAGCTCGCCAAGGTGCGTGAGCATCTGGGTGCGGCCTATGCGCAGGGCAAGTACGACGATGCCGCGAAGATCTTCGCGGAGCTCGTCGACAACGACAGTTTCGTCGAATTCCTCACCCTGCCGGCGTACGAGCGGATCGACTGAAGCGGGGGGTCTTCGCGTCGCGCGGTGCCGCGGTTACGGCCCGAGGATTCGCTGGCGAATGATTCCCATTCGCCAGCGAATCCTATCGTTCGCATTGGCACAATTTATTGGACGTATCCCGCCGGCGATGGGCACAATGCGTGTGAGCCTGATGGGGCAGGTACCATCAGATGGAAGGGCAGCGGGTCCACGAAGACTCGCTCGAACACCGAGGAGATTCCATGAAACCACTGGCAGGCACCAAGACGCACGAGAACCTCAAGGCCGCGTTCGCGGGTGAGTCGCAGGCAAATCGGCGCTACCTCTACTTCGCCAACAAGGCGGATGTCGAGGGACAGAACGACGTTGCCGCGCTCTTCCGCTCGACGGCGGAAGGCGAGACCGGGCACGCCCACGGTCACCTCGACTACCTCGCCGCGGTGGGCGATCCCGCGACCGATCTGCCGATCGGCGCAAGCCGCGCGAACCTGAAGTCGGCGGTAGCCGGCGAGACGCACGAGTACACCGACATGTACCCGGGCATGGCGAAGTCGGCGCGCGCCGAAGGCTTCGACGAGATCGCCGACTGGTTCGAGACGCTCGCCAAGGCCGAACGCTCGCACGCCAACCGCTTCCAGAAGGCGCTCGACACGCTGGCCGACTGAGCGGTAAGCGCGATACCCGCGCGCCCGGCAGCGGGCGCGCGGCTTCAACGTGCGCTGCGCGGCGCACGGTTCGTTCGATGTTCTGCGGTGACGCACCATGACCACACGCGAAGGTAGCCTCGAGCGCCCCACGCGCCACCCGATCGACTGGCGCAGCCCCGAGTTCCTCGATCAGGAGGCGCTCGACAAGGAGCTCGCCCGCGTCTTCGACATTTGTCACGGGTGTCGGCGCTGCGTGAGTCTGTGCGGTTCGTTCCCCACGCTCTTCGATCTCGTCGACGAGAGCAGCACGGGCGAGGTCGACGGCGTCGCCAAGGCCGACTATGCGAAGGTCGTCGACGAGTGCTACCTGTGCGACCTGTGCTACATGACGAAGTGCCCGTACGTTCCGCCGCATCCGTGGAACGTCGACTTCCCGCACCTCATGCTGCGCGCCAAGGCGAAGAAATTCGCCGACGGCCCCGTCAAGTTTCGCGACAAGCTCCTCACCGGGACCGATCGTTTGGGCCGGCTCGCGACCGCCCCCGGCATGGCCGCGGTGGTGAATGCGGCCAATGCGTCGCCATCCTTGCGCAAGGCGCTGGAATCCACGCTCGGCGTGGCGGCCAAGGCCGAGCTTCCCACCTACGCCAAACGACCGTTTCGCCGGCGGTTGCCGGCGCCGGGGCCGTGGCCGGTCCGCGATGGCGAGCGCACTCCGGGAAAGGTCGCCATCTTCACCACCTGCTACGTCAACTACAACGAGCCGGGGATCGGCAACGATCTCGTCAAGCTGCTCGCGCACAACGAGATTCCCTTCTTCTTCGCCGACAGCGAGGTCTGCTGCGGGATGCCCAAGCTCGAACTCGGCGATCTCGCCGCGGTCGAGCGGCTGATGGAGCGCAACCTCCCGTCGCTCGTGCGCTTTGCCGCCGAGGGTTACGCGATCGTCACCCCGGTTCCCTCGTGTACGCTGATGTTCAAGCAGGAACTGCCGCTGCTCTTCCCCGAGCGTGACGAACTGAAGCGCGTGGCGCAGGCGATGTTCGATCCGTTCGAGTATTTCGTCGCGCGCGACAAGGACGGCCTCCTCAAGCGCGAATTCGCGAAGCCGCTCGGCAAGGTGAGCTATCACATCCCCTGCCATTCGCGCGTGCAGAACGTGGGGCAGAAGACGCGCGAGGTGCTGGAGTGGGTGCCGGGAACCGAGGTCGAGACCGTCGAGCGCTGCGCCGGGCACGACGGCACCTACGGCGTCAAGGCGGAATTCTTCGCGATGTCGATGAAGATCGGCAAGCCCGTCTTCACCCGCATGGCCGCCCCCGATCCCGACTTCGTGAGCTCCGACTGTCCGATCGCGGGGCGGCGCATCATGCAGGGCATCACCGAGAGCGGGACGTCGCGCGCGCGCAAGGAGCATCCGCTGACGCTGCTGCGCATCGCCTACGGCCTCGATTAGGGAGGTGGCGGCCACGCGGGAAGCACGCCCGCCGGCCGCCCGCCACCAAGGAAAGCGACCATCATGCCCAGCCGGAAGATAACCCGCGAGAGCCTCCTGACGCTCGAGGCGTACGTGAAGGAGCGCCCGCACTTCCGCGAGCGGGTGCTCGCGCACAAGCGCACCCGTACGGTGCACCTCGGTGACCACGTCACCCTCATCTTCGAGGACGAGCTCACGGTGCGCTACCAGATCCAGGAGATGCTGCGCATCGAGAAGACCTTCGAGGAGCAGGGCATCCAGGACGAGCTCGACGTCTATGGCCCACTCGTTCCCGACGGCAGCAACTTCAAGGCGACGATGCTGATCGAATACGAGGACGTCGACGAGCGCCGGGCGGCGCTCGCGCGGCTGAAGGGCATCGAGGACCGCGTGTGGGTCGAGGTCGTCGGTCACGACAAGGCTTGGGCGATCGCCGACGAGGACCTCGAGCGGTCGAACGAGGACAAGACCTCGGCGGTGCACTTCCTGCGCTTCGAGCTCGATGCCGCGATGGTTACCGCGCTGCAGGCCGGCGCGGCGCTCGGCGTGGGGGTCGACCATCCCGCGTACCGGGCGCAGATTGCGGCGCTGGCCGGGTCGGTGCGGCAGGCGCTGGTCGAGGATCTCGCCTAATTTCGCGGGCGGCTCCCTCCTGCGGTACGATGCGCGGCGCCATGACGCTGGTCCTCGATTACCCACTGATGCTGTTGTTGCCGACGATCTTCGTCGTGCTCGTGCTCGCCGCGGCGCTCGGCGTGTGGCTGGCGGGCCGGCGCGATGCCCTCGCCGACGGGAGCCGCGACGACTTCAACGTCATCCAGACCGCGACGCTCACGCTCCTCGGGCTCATCATCGGCTTCACGTTCTCGATGGCGCTCAATCGCTACGATCAGCGCAAGAATCTCGAGGAGGAGGAGGCCAACGCGATCGGCACCGCGTACCTGCGTGCCGAACTGCTGCCGGCGGAGCGCGCGGCCGCGCTCAAGGCGGCACTCAGGCAATACACCCATGAGCGTGCGCTCCTCTACGTCACCCGCGATGCGGCGCAGATCGCAGCGCTGGACGCATCCGCGGGCAAGTTGCAGGGCGACATGTGGACGATCGTCCGCGACGTCGCGAATGAGCAGCCGACGCCGGTGCATGGACTCGTCGTCACCAGCATCAACGACGTCATCAACGCGCAGGGCTACACGCAGGCCGCCTGGTGGAACCGCATCCCGCACGGCGCGTGGATCCTGATGCTCATGCTCGCCGTCTGTGCCAGTTTTCTCGTGGGTCTGGGCGTGCGCCACCCGGATGCCAAGCTGCGGCTGATAGCGATGTTCCCGCTCATCATCGCCGGATCGTTCTTCCTCATCGCCGACATCGACGCGCCGCGCAGCGGCGTGATCCGCGTGGCGCCGATGAACCTGCAGACGCTCGAGGCGTCGCTGCGCTGAGCCGCGCCGCTAGTCGCGGAAGTTCTGGTATTGCAGCGGGAAATCGGTGACGGTCTTCTTCACCAGCGCGATCGCCTCTTGCAGGTCGTCGCGCTTCGCGCCGGACACCCGCACGGCGTCGCCCTGGATCGAGCCCTGCACCTTGAGCTTGCTCTCCTTGATCGATTTCACGATCTTCTTGGCGAGCTCCTGATCGACCCCGGTGCGCACGGTCACCGTGCGCTTGACCTTGTTGCCCGACACTTTCTCCACGTCGCCGTACTTGAGCGAGCGGACGTCGACGCCGCGCTTGGTGAGCTTGCCGGTCAGGATGTCGGACACCTGACCGAGCTTGAAGTCGTCGTCGGCGTAGAGCGTGAGCGCCTTCTCCTTTTCCTTGTACTCGACGCGGGCATCGGAGCCCTTGAAATCGAAGCGCGTCGAGACTTCCTTGTTGGCCTGGTCGACGGCGTTGTTGACCTCGACCTGATTCACTTCGGAGACGATGTCGAAAGAGGGCATGGCGGCTCGCAGGAGGGAGCCCCGCGACGCGGCGGGGAACACTACAAGAATAGCGGATCGTGCAGAGGCTGGGTGACGCGCCGGGCTGAGCCGCGTGACGCGACCGCGCCGTTCGGCGGCGGAAAGACCCATTACGCTCGCCCGCGACGCGGCGCGCGCACCGGCTAAAATGGCGGATTCCATTGCCCGCGCCGCACCTGCCATGTCGCATATCCTGCAATCGATTCCCGTCGGCCACAAGGTCGGGCTCGCCTTCTCGGGCGGCCTCGACACCAGCGCGGCGCTGCACTGGATGCGCGGCAAGGGCGCGATCCCGTACGCGTATACCGCGAACCTCGGTCAGCCCGACGAGAGCGATTACGAGGAGATCCCCCGCAAGGCACTCGCCTACGGCGCGGAGAAGGCGCGCCTCGTCGATTGCCGCGCGGCGCTGGTGGCCGAGGGCATCGCGGCGCTGCAAGCGGGCGCCTTCCACATCTCGACGGCGGGTGCCACGTACTTCAACACGACGCCGATCGGGCGCGCGGTCACCGGCACGATGCTCGTCGTCGCCATGCGCGAGGACGACGTCCACGTCTGGGGCGACGGCAGCACGTTCAAGGGCAACGACATCGAGCGCTTCTACCGCTACGGGCTCCTCGCCAACCCCAATCTGCGCATCTACAAGCCGTGGCTCGACGCCGCGTTCATCGACGAGCTGGGCGGGCGCAGGGAGATGTCGGAGTACCTCGCACGCGCCGGATTCGACTACAAGATGAGCACCGAGAAGGCGTATTCGACCGACTCCAACCTCCTCGGCGCCACGCATGAGGCGAAGGATCTCGAATTCCTGAACAACGGCATCCGCATCGTCGAGCCGATCATGGGCGTCGCGTCCTGGCGCGACGACGTGGCGGTGCGCGCGGAGACGGTCAGCGTCCGCTTCGAGGAGGGGCGCCCGGTCGCGCTCAACGGCAAGAGCTTCGCCGACGAAGTTGCGCTCTTCGGCGAGGCCAACGCCATCGGCGGCCGCCACGGCCTCGGCATGAGCGACCAGATCGAGAACCGCATCATCGAGGCGAAGAGCCGCGGCGTGTACGAGGCGCCGGGCATGGCGCTCCTGTTCATCGCCTACGAGCGGCTCGTGACCGGCATTCACAACGAGGACACCATCGAGCAGTACCGCGAGCAGGGGCGCCGGCTCGGGCGTCTCCTCTACCAGGGTCGCTGGTTCGATCCGCAGGCGATGATGCTGCGCGACACCGCGCAGCGCTGGGTCGCGCGCGCGGTCACCGGCGAGGTGACGCTGGAGCTGCGCCGCGGCAACGACTACTCGATTCTCGATACCGTGAGCCCCAACCTCACCTACAAGCCCGAGCGCCTCACCATGGAGAAGGGCGAAGGCGCCTTCACACCGCAGGACCGCATCGGGCAACTCACCATGCGTGCGCTCGACATCACCGACACGCGCGAGAAGCTCATGGTGTACGCGAGGACGGGGCTCATCGCCCCGTCGGAGAGCTCGCCGCTGCCGCGGTTGCGCGACACCGACGGCTGATTCGTCTCCCGGCAGCGCGCGCGGCGGCCCGGCGCGCGCCAGGTGCGGTCAGTCGGCCTTGATGCCGAGTTTCTTGACGATCGGCGTCCAGCGATCCGCCTCGCTTTGGATGAGCGCGCCGAAGTCGGCCGGGGTGCCACCGACCAGGTCGAAACCGAAACCGTTCATCTTCTTCACGATCTCCGGATCCCGGAGGACCGCGCCGACGTCCGCATTGATCTTCGCGACGACCGCGGGCGGCGTGGCCGCGGGAACCACGAGACCGTTCCAGGCGAGCGCCTCGAAGCCCGGATACGTCTCGGCGATCGCCGGGAGGTCGGGCAGCAGGGGGAAGCGCTTCGGCGTCGTGACCGCGATCGCGCGCAGCTTCCCGGCCTGGATCTGCGCCTGCAACGGTTGCATGACCGCAAAGATCATCTGGGTGTCGCCCTGCACGACCGACAGGACCGCGGGCGGCGAGCCGTTGAACGGCACGTGCACCGCGTCCATGCCGGCCATCGACTTCAACAACTCGGCGTTGAGGTGCGACGAGCTGCCGTTGCCGACCGAGGCGAAATTGAGCTTGCCGGGGTTCGCCTTCGACCACGCGACGAGCTCGGCGACCGACTTGATCGGCAGCGCGGCATTCACGGCGAGCACGTTGGGTTGGCTCGACGTGATGATGACTGGCGCCAGGTCCTTCTTGACGTCATAGGGGACCTTGGTGATGAGCGGTCCGGTGGCGAGCGGGCCGTTGAAACCCAGCAGCATGACGCTACCGTCGGCCGGCGCGCGCGCCACCTCCGCCGTGGCGACGGTGCCGCCCGCCGCCGGCTTGTTCTCGACGATGAACGGTTGGCCGTATTTCTCGCGGAGCTTGTCGCCGATCGCGCGGGCCAGCACGTCGAGCGAACTGCCCGCCGGCGCCGGCACCAGAATGTGTACCGGCTTGTCGGGCCACGATTGGGCGAGTGCGCCGCCGGCTGCGAACGGCAGGGCGAGGGCGACGGCGACGGCGGCGAGGAAGCGGGAGCGCATGGTCGGTTATCTCCGGAGTGAGTCGGGGGTGCGTATCGGCGATGCGGCTCGCGGGGGCCCGCGTCGCGCCGGGAATCAATCGGTGCCGCGGCTATGCCCGCAGACGAGGTATTCAAGCAGCGCCTTCTGCGCATGCAGGCGATTCTCCGCCTCGTCCCAGACGACGCTCTGCGGGCCGTCGATGACCTCGGCGGCAACTTCCTCGCCGCGATGCGCCGGCAGGCAGTGCATGAAGAGCGCTTCGGGGTGCGCCTGCCGCATCAGCTTCGCATCGACCATCCAGTCGGCGAACGCGGTCCGGCGCGCGGCATCCTCCGCCTCGAAACCCATGCTCGTCCATACGTCGGTGGTGACGAGATCGACGCCGCGGCAGGCCTCCAGCGGGTCGGCGAAAGTGCGGTAGTGCGCACGATACGGCGCGGCCATGGCGTCGTTCACGGCGTATCCCGTCGGGGTGGCGACGTGGACCGTGAAGCCCAGCACGGCGGCCGCCTGGAGCCACGTGTTGCACATGTTGTTGCCGTCGCCGATCCATGCCACCGTGCGCCCGGCGATGTCGCCGCGGTGCTCGACGTAGGTGTAGATGTCGGCGAGGATCTGGCAGGGGTGGTACTCGTTGGTGAGGCCGTTGATCACCGGCACCCGCGAGTGCGCCGCGAAGCGCTCGATGATCTCCTGTTCGAAGGTCCGGATCATCACCACGTCGACCATGCGCGAGATGACGCGCGCGACGTCCTCGATGGGCTCGCCGCGGGACAGCTGCGTGTCACCGCGGTTCAGGTTGATCGCGATGCCGCCCAGCTGGAACATGCCGGCCTCGAACGAGACGCGGGTGCGGGTGGACGCCTTCTCGAAGACCATCGCGAGCGTGCGGTCGCGCAGCGGCTGGTAGAGCTCGTAGCGCTTGAAGCGCTCCTTGATCCAACGCGTGCGCTCGAAGACATGACCGATCTCGTCGCGCGAGAAATCGGCGAACTGCAGGAAGTGCCTCGGGGCCGCGACCGGCGCGGCGGTGGGTACGGACGGCGACGAAGCCATGGCAATGCAGCGCCGGGCCAAGCCGTCCCGATCATCGCGACGCGCCCGGCCTCATTGTCATTCGAACGCAGATGTTAGCACTCGCCCGGCGTGCGGGCGGTGAAATGCAAGACGGCGCCGTATCGGCGCCGCCCGCGGGTCGATCGCCGTTCGCGGCTCAGGCGGGAAGCGCCTTGATCGCCTGCGCGAGGCGTGACTTGGTGCGCGCGACCATGTTCTTGTGGACGATCTTCTTGTCGGCGACGCGGTCCATGACCGCCTGCGACTCCTGCATCACCTTGGTCGCCGCAGCCTTGTCGCCGACAGCGATCGCCTTGCGGACCTTCTTCACCGCGGTGCGCAGTTCCGATTTCTTGCTCGCGTTGCGCTTGCGCGTCGTCTCCGCCTGGCGGGCGCGCTTCCTCGCTTGGGCCGAATTGGCCATGGATCGGGTTCCTGTCGATAAGGGGGTCAGCCGGGAGGCCCCGGCGCGGCCTCGGTGCTCACGGGCGAGGCGGCGCGGGCGGTGCGGTAAACCCTCGGGTTGGTTAAATCCTGGTAAGCCGGCAATAATATCGCGTTTTCGCCCACCGGACAACTCTCTCTCACCTCCGCGCGGCGGCCGTGGCCGGGCCACGCCGCCGGCGTGGCGCCCGCCCCTGACCTTGAACCTCCTCCGCACGCTCACCACGGTCAGCGGGATGACGCTCGTTTCGCGCGTGACCGGCCTCGCCCGCGAGAGCCTCAAGGCGACGGTCTTCGGCGCCGGCACGGCGATGGACGCCTTCGAGGTCGCCTTTCGGCTCCCCAACATCCTGCGCCGGATGTTCGCCGAGGGTGCCTTTTCGCAAGCCTTCGTGCCCGTCCTGTCCGAGTACCAGCGGGTGCGCGGCCAGGAGGCGACCTGCGATCTCGTCGGGCGCGTGGCGGCGCTCCTGGCGCTCGTCCTGCTCGGCGTGACGGTGCTGGGCGTGCTCGCCGCGCCGTGGCTCGTGTACGTGCTGGCGAGTGGCTTCGCGGCAACCCCCGGCAAGGTCGACCTCACGGCGCAGATGATCCGCATCGTGTTCCCCTACATCCTGTTCGTGTCGCTGGTGTCGCTGGCGGGCGGGGTGCTCAACGTCTACCGCCGCTTTGCGATCCCGGCGTTCACCCCGGTGCTGCTCAACCTCGCGATCATCGGTGCGGCGATCTTCCTCGCCCCTTACTTCGACCCGCCGATCGTCGCCCTCGCCTGGGGCGTGCTCTTGGGCGGCATCGCCCAACTCGCGTTCCAGATCGTGCCGCTGGCACGCATCGGCATGCTGCCCCGGCCGCGTCTGGACCTGCGCGACGAGGGCGTGCGCCGGATTCTGCTGCTCATGGGGCCGGCCGTGCTCGGTGTGTCCGCGGCGCAGATCTCCGCGCTCATCAACACGCAACTCGCCGCCTGGCTCGGTGACGGCCGCATCTCGTGGATCACCTATGCCGACCGCTTGATGGAATTCCCGACCGCGCTGTTGGGCGTGGCGCTCGGCACCGTGCTGTTGCCCACGCTCGCCAAGCACCATGCCGACGACAATCCGACCGAGTACTCCGCGCTCCTCGACTGGGGTCTGCGCCTCGCCTTCCTGCTCGCGCTGCCGGCCGCGCTCGCCCTGTGGCTGCTGTCGGTGCCGCTCGTCACCACGCTCTACCAGTACGGCAAATTCGGCATCGCCGACGTCTGGCAGACGCGCGCCGCGCTCCTGGGCTACGCGGTGGGCCTGCTCGCGCTCATCCTGGTCAAGATCCTGGCGCCGGGCTTCTACGCGCGCCAGCACATGCGCACACCGGTGACCATCGCCTTCGTGACGGTGCTCGTCGCGCTGGCCTTCGCGCTCATCCTCATGCGACCGCTCGGTCACGCTGGGCTGACCCTCGCCACGAGCCTCGGCGCCGCTGTGAACGCCGGCGCCCTCTTCTGGTTCCTGCGTCGCCGCGGGCATTACCGGCCGGCCCCCGGCTGGGGGCGCTTCCTGGCCAAGGTTGGCGTCGCGCTCGTGGTGCTCGCCGGCGTGCTGGTCTGGCTCACGGCGCCGGCAGCGGTGTGGTTCGCTGCCGGCCTCGCCGAGCGTGCGGCGCGTCTCGCCGGCCTCGTCGCCGCGGGCGGCATCGCCTACTTCGCGACGCTCTTCGCGTTGGGCTTTCGCCTGGCCGATTTCAATCGCCGGGAGTCCTGACCCGTGGACGCGGCGTCAGTCGCCGGCGCTTCCCTTGCGGTACGGGCAGCGCAACTTCGTGCAGTCGGCGTACAGGTACAGTGCGTGCTCGCGGATCTCGAAGCCGCGCTCGCGGGCGATCTTCAGTTGCCGCTGCTCGATCTCCGCGTCATAGAACTCCTCGACGTGGCCGCACTGGAGGCAGACGAGATGGTCGTGGTGCGAGCCCTCGTTGAGCTCGTAGACCGCTTTCCCCGATTCGAAGTGGTGGCGCACGAGCAGCCCCGCCTGCTCGAACTGGGTGAGCACGCGATAGACCGTGGCGAGCCCGATGTCGAGCCCGTCCGCGAGGAGCAGCTTGTAGACGTCCTCGGCGGTGAGATGACGCACCTTGGACGACTCGAAGGCGTTGATGATCTTGAGTCGCGGCAAGGTGGCCTTGAGGCCGGCACTCTTCAGATCCTGCGGTGACGACATGCGTGGGATTCCTGGTCAGCGTCGCCGGCCGCCGACCACCGGGTGGTGCGGGAAGGTTTCCGGACGGCGAGTGGCGCGCGCGAAGCTATAATAGCGCGGCCCTCGCGCGGTCACGGTGCCCGTCAGCGCGCGGGTTCTCGGGTCCGCGGCCTGCGCCGCGCCAAGTGTACGTACCGATGCCCTCGCCCAGCCTTCCTGCCGGCCTTCCCGTTTGCCTCGCCCGTGGCGCGCGGCGTGGGCTCGCGGCGCTTGCGCTCGCCGGCGCGCTCGCGGCGTGCTCGACGCAGAGCTCGTTCACGCAAACGCTCGACAACTACCTGCCGATCATCACCCAGTTCGGCGTGTACCGGATCGACATCAATCAGGGCAATTATCTGTCGCAGGACATGGTCGACAAGCTCAAGGAAGGGCAGACCAAGGCGCAGGTCCGGGCCACGCTCGGCACGCCGCTCATCACGAGCGTGTTTCGTGACGATCGCTGGGATTACGTCTACCAGTTCCAGCGCGGCGGACGGATGCGCGAACATCGCCAGTTCACCGTGTATTTCAAGGACGACCTCCTGGCCCGCTGGGAGGGCGACGAGATGCCGCAATCGGCGCAGGAGCTGAACCGCATCGCCGCCAGCAGAGCGATGCCGACGGATCCGTACGGACAGGACGCGGGGATGATGGGGAAGGTCCTCGACTTCTTCAAGAAAGTCCTCGATCCGGCCGCGGCCGCGACGCGGTAGCGGGCGCCATGTGCGCATTGCGCGTCGTGGTGGCGGGGGCGGGGGGGCGCATGGGGCGTGGGCTGGTCGCTGCCGTGGCGGCCGATCGGCACTTCACGTTGGTCGCCGCGCTCGATGTCGCGGGAAGCACCGCCGTCGGCACGCCGGCCGGGGGAGTGACGATCGGCACCGACGTCGATGCGGCGATCGCCGCGGCCGACGTGCTCATCGATTTCACGCGACCCGCCGGCACGCTCGTCCATCTGGCCGCGTGCGCGCGCCACGGCGTGGCCGCGGTGGTCGGCACCACCGGCATGGACGATGCGCAGAAGGCGGTGCTGCGCGAGCATGCGCAAGCGATCCCCATCGTCTTCGCCGCCAATACCAGCGTCGGGGTGACGGTGCTGCTGGCGCTCGTCGAGCAGGCGGCGCGCGCGCTCGGTGCGGAATTCGACATCGAGATCGTCGAGATGCATCATCGCCACAAGGTCGACGCGCCCTCCGGCACCGCGCTGCGCCTGGGCGAGGCCGCGGCGGCGGGCCGGGGCACCGCGCTCGCCCAGGCCGCCGTCTACGCCCGCCACGGCGAGACCGGCGAACGCCGTCCCGGCGCCATCGGCTTTGCCGCACTGCGCGGCGGTGACGTGGTCGGCGAGCACACCGTCATCTTCGCCGGCGAAGGGGAGCGCGTGGAGATCACGCACCGCGCCACGTCTCGCCGGCTCTTCGTGGTCGGCGCGTTGCGCGCGGCCGAATTCGTCGCTGGCCAGCGCGCGGCGGGCGCGACCGGCGTCTTCGACATGCCTGACGTCCTCGGACTTCGCTGATGGCACCTTCCTTCGATCTGTCCGGGCGCGTGGCGCTCGTCACCGGCGGCGGCTCGGGGCTGGGCTTCGCCATCGCCGAGGGGCTCGCCGCGGCCGGCGCCCGCGTGGTGATCAATGGTCGCGATCGCGGCAAGCTCGACGCGGCGCTCGAGCGTCTCGCCGAGGCCGGCCAGGCGGCAAGTCTGTGTGCCTTCGACGTGACCGACGAGACGGCGGTCCCCGCGGGGGTAGCCGAGATCGAGGCGGCGATCGGCGCGGTCGACATCCTCGTCAACAACGCCGGCATGAACAACCGCAAGGCGTTCGAGACGTACACGCTCGAGGAGTGGCGCGAGGTGCAGGCGGTCAACGCCGACGGCCCGTTCCTCGTGTCGCGGGCGGTGCTTCCCGGGATGCGCGCGCGCCGCCGCGGCAAGATCGTCAACATCGCATCGATTGCCGCCGATCTCGGGCGCCCGAACATCGTCGCCTATGCCGCGAGCAAGGGCGCGATCAAGATGCTCACCCGCGCGCTTGCCGTGGAGGCGGCGGCCTACAACGTGCAGGTCAACGCGATCGCCCCCGGTTTCTTCGAGACCGAGATGAACGCGCCGCTCATGGCCAACGCGAGCTTCTCGTCGTGGGTCCTGCGGCGCACGCCGGCGGCGCGCTGGGGCGCGCCGCGGGAGATCGCGGGCGCCGCGGTGTTCCTCGCCTCCCCCGCCGCCGATTTCGTCACCGGCCACGTCCTCTACGTCGACGGCGGTTTCAGCGCCAGCTACTGACGCCGGCGGGGGCGCCGCCGCCTTTTGCCGGCGGCGGCGATCTGCGATACAATAAGGGTTGTCAAGCGGGGGAGGCCGATCGACGTTCGGCCTTCCCCGTTTCCGTGTCCGGCGTCTGCCTGCGCGGGTCGCCTGCGCCAGCGTGCGGCACCATCTACATCATGGAACATCCTCACCCAGCCACCACCCGCCCTGCGCTGTTCGCGCCGGTGGTGCCCGCCGTGCTGGCGCTGGCCGACGGCACGGTATTCCGCGGGCGGGCGATCGGTGCCGGCGGCGTCGCCACCGGTGAGGTGGTGTTCAACACCGCGATGACCGGGTACCAGGAGATCGTCACCGATCCGTCGTACACGGGGCAGATCGTCACGCTCACCTATCCGCACATCGGCAACGTCGGCGTCAACGCCGAGGACGTCGAATCGGATCGCATCCACGCTGCCGGCCTCGTGATCCGCGACCTGCCGCGGCGCGCCTCGAACTGGCGGATGAACGGCGATCTCGCGGCGTACCTGCGCGCGGCGAATGTCGTGGGCATCGCCGATCTCGACACGCGCCGGCTCACGCGCCTGTTGCGGGAGAAGGGCGCGCAGAACGGCTGCATCGTCGCCGGCGCGGGCTTCGACGCGGCAGCGGCGGATGCCGCGGTCGAACAGGCGCGGGCGGTGCCGTCGATGACCGGGCTCGATCTCGCGCAGGTGGTGACCTGCGATGCACCGTACGAGTGGACGGGCAGCGCGTGGGCACTGGGCGAAGGCTATCGCGTGCTGACCGAGCCGCGCTTCCACGTCGTCGCCTACGATTTCGGCGTGAAGCACAACATCTTGCGCCGGCTCGCCGAGCGCGGCTGCCGGATCACCGTCGTGCCGGCGCGGATGTCGGCGCACGACGTGCTGGCGATGCGGCCGGACGGCGTGTTCCTGTCGAACGGACCCGGCGATCCCGAGCCCTGTGACTACGCGATCACGGCGATTCGCGCGCTGCTGCACGCCAACGTTCCGATCTTCGGCATCTGTCTCGGCCATCAATTGCTGGGACTCGCCGCCGGCGGCCGCACGCTCAAGATGAAATTCGGGCACCACGGCGCCAACCATCCGGTGCTCGACCGCGATACCGGGCAGGTCCTCATCACCAGCCAGAACCACGGATTCGCCGTCGATCCCGCCTCGCTACCCGACAACATCCGCGTCACCCACGTCTCGCTCTTCGACGACACGCTGCAGGGCTTCGCGTGGCGCGACAAGCCGGTGTTCTGCTTCCAGGGCCACCCCGAGGCGAGCCCCGGGCCGCACGACGTGGTCTACCTCTTCGACCGCTTCGTGAAGTCGATGGAGCAACGAAAGGTCTCTTCACAATGAGACGCCGAGACGCCGAGAAGGATGAGATTTTCTCCGTGTCTCTGCGTCTCTTTGTGAATGGTTTATCGAGCGATGCCTAAACGTACCGATCTCAACTCGATCCTCATCATCGGCGCCGGCCCGATCATCATCGGGCAGGCGTGCGAGTTCGACTACTCGGGCGCGCAGGCGTGCAAGGCGCTGCGCGAGGAGGGCTATCGGGTGATCCTCGTCAACAGCAATCCGGCGACGATCATGACCGATCCGGAGATGGCCGACGTCACCTACATCGAGCCCATCACCTGGCCGATGGTGGCCTCGATCATCGAGCGCGAGCGCCCGGATGCGCTGCTGCCGACGATGGGCGGGCAGACGGCGCTCAATTGCGCGCTCGACCTCGCGCGCGAGGGCGTGCTGACCCGATTCGACGTCGAGCTGATCGGCGCCTCGAAGAAGGCCATCGACAAGGCCGAGGATCGCGAGAAATTCAAGGCGGCGATGACGCGCATCGGGCTCGCCTCGGCACGGTCGGGGATCGCCCACAACGTCGAGCAGGCGCTCGAGGTGCAGGCGGCGATCGGCTTCCCGGCGGTGCTGCGACCGTCGTTCACGCTGGGCGGCACCGGCGGCGGCATCGCCTACAACAGGGACGAGTTCGTCGAGATGGTCAAGCGCGGGCTCGAGATGTCGCCGACGCGCGAGATCCTGATCGAGGAGTCGCTGCTCGGCTGGAAAGAGTTCGAGATGGAGGTGGTGCGGGACAGGAAGGACAACTGCATCATCGTCTGCTCGATCGAGAACCTCGACCCGATGGGTGTACACACCGGCGACTCGATCACCGTCGCGCCGGCGCAGACGCTCACCGACAAGGAATACCAGATCATGCGCGATGCGAGCATCGCGGTGCTGCGCGAGGTCGGCGTGGACACCGGCGGCTCCAACGTGCAGTTCGCCATCGATCCCAGGAACGGCCGGATGGTGGTGATCGAGATGAATCCGCGGGTGTCGCGGTCATCGGCGCTGGCGTCGAAGGCCACCGGCTTCCCGATCGCCAAGGTGGCGGCGAAGCTCGCGGTCGGCTACACGCTCGACGAGCTCTCCAACGAGATCACCGGCGGCGAGACGCCGGCATCGTTCGAGCCCACGATCGACTACGTGGTGACCAAGGTCCCGCGCTTCGCCTTCGAGAAATTCAAGCAGGCGGACGATCACCTCACGACGCAGATGAAGTCGGTCGGTGAGGTGATGGCGATCGGCCGCACTTTCCAGGAGTCGCTGCAGAAGGCGCTGCGCGGCCTCGAGACCGGCGTCGACGGCTTCAACCTGAAGACCGTCGATCCGGAGGCGATCGGCGACGAGCTCGCGTATCCGCGCGCCGAACGCCTGTGGTACGTCGCCGATGCCTTCGGGATCGGGATGACGCTCGAGGAGATCCACGCCCACACGCGGATCGATCCTTGGTTCCTCGAGCAGATCAAGGAGATCGTCGATCTCGAGCTCGCTCTCGAGCGGCGCACGCTCGCCGAACTCACGCCGGCGGAGTTGCGCCAGCTGAAGCGCAAGGGTTTCGCCGACCGCCGCCTCGCGTACCTCATGCGCGCTACCGAGGACGAAGTCCGTTCGTGCCGACACGCGCTGGGCATCCGGCCCGTCTTCAAGCGCGTCGACACCTGCGCCGCGGAGTTTGCCACGCGCACCGCGTACCTGTACTCGACGTACGAGGAGGAGTGCGAGGCGGAGCCGACCGACCGCAAGAAGGTGATGGTGCTCGGCGGCGGGCCGAACCGCATCGGGCAGGGCATCGAATTCGACTACTGCTGCGTGCACGCGGCGATGGCGCTGCGCGAGGATGGCTATGAGACGATCATGGTCAACTGCAATCCGGAGACGGTGTCGACCGACTACGACACCTCGGACCGCCTGTACTTCGAGCCCCTGACGCTGGAGGACGTGCTGGAGATCGTCCACGTCGAGAAGCCGTGGGGCGTGATCGTGCAGTACGGCGGGCAGACTCCGCTGAAGCTCGCCCGCGAGCTCGCGCGAAACGGCGTGCCGATCATCGGCACCTCGCCGGACATGATCGACATGGCGGAGGACCGCGAGCGGTTCCAGCAGATGCTGCACCGTCTGGAGCTGCGGCAGCCTCCGAATCGCACCGCGCGTACCGATGCGGAGGCGATCACCGCCGCGAACGAGATCGGCTATCCGCTGATCGTGCGTCCGTCGTACGTGCTGGGCGGGCGGGCGATGGAGATCGTGCACGAGCAGCGCGAGCTCGAGCGCTACATGCGCGAGGCGGTCAAGGTCAGCAACGATTCGCCGGTGCTCCTCGATCGCTTCCTGAACGACGCGACCGAGGTCGACGTCGATGCGGTGAGCGACGGGGTCGAGGTGGTGATCGGCGGCGTAATGGAGCACATCGAGCAGGCCGGCGTACACTCGGGAGATTCGGCGTGTTCGCTGCCGCCGTATTCGTTGCCGGCGCCGATCGTCGACGAATTGCGCAAGCAGACGGTCGCGATGGCGAAGGCGCTCGATGTCGTCGGTCTCATGAACGTGCAGTTCGCGATCCAGTTCGCGCCCGGCGGGCAGGGCACGGTGTACGTGCTGGAGGTCAATCCGCGCGCGTCGCGCACGGTGCCGTACGTATCCAAGGCGACCGGCCGGCAGTTGGCCAAGGTTGCGGCGCGTTGCATGGTCGGTCAGACCCTCGCGGCGCAGGCGGTGACCGGCGAGATCGTGCCTCCGTACTACTCGGTCAAGGAAGCGGTGTTCCCATTCATCAAATTCCCCGGCGTCGACACCATCCTGGGGCCCGAAATGAAGTCGACCGGCGAGGTGATGGGCGTGGGTGAGTCGTTCGGCGAGGCGTTCGTGAAGAGCCAGCTCGCCGCCGGCGTCAAGTTGCCCAGTTCCGGTCGCGTATTCATCAGTGTACGCAACGCCGACAAGGCAGGCGTGGTCGAGACCGCGAGGATGCTCGTCGAGCTCGGTTTCGAGCTGGTCGCCACGCGCGGGACCGCGGCGGTGCTGGCGGCAGCGGGGATCGAGGTCGCCGTCGTGAACAAGGTCGCGGAAGGACGCCCGCACATTGTCGACATGCTGAAGAACGACGAGATCGCGATTGTCGTCAACACGGTCGAGGAGAAGCGTGCGGCGATCCAGGATAGCTACCAGATCCGACGCGCCGCACTCGTCGATCAGGTGCCCACGTTCACGACGCTCGATGGCGCATGGGCGGCGGCGATCGGGCTGCGCGCGCAGCGTGGGCTCGTGCCGTACGCGCTCCAGGCGCTGCACGAGCGGCTACGATAGGCCGATTCATGAACAAGTTTCCAATGACCGTCGCCGGCGAGAAGAAGCTGAAGGCCGAGCTTGCGCGACTGAAGTCGATCGAGCGCCCGGCCGTCATCCAGGCGATCGCCGATGCGCGTTCGCACGGTGACCTGTCCGAGAACGCCGACTACGACGCTGCCAAGGAACGACAGGGTTTCATCGAGGGCCGGATCCAGGAGATCGAAGGAAAGCTCGCCAATGCGCAGGTGATCGATCCCGCCACCCTCGACGTCGAGCACGTCGTCTTCGGCGCGATCGTGGTGCTCGAGTGTGGCGTCAGCGGCGAGCGCGTCACCTACCAGATCGTCGGCGACGACGAGGCAGACATCAAGCACGGCAAGATCTCGGTGAGCTCACCGACCGCGCGCGCACTCATCGGTCGCGCGGAGGGCGACATCGCCGACGTGGCCGCGCCGGGGGGCGCGCGCAGCTACGAGATCCTGGTGATACGTTACGAATAGCTCCCGGAGGGCGGTGGAGTCGTAGGCTACGAATCGCTGTCGACAGTTCGATCGGGGCGGGCAGTTCGTCGGCGGCGCGCCGCCACGCATCGGATGCGCCTCGCACCAGGAGGGTGCGGACATCGGTCGTCGCCGTGTGCTGGTGCGGCGAGGGTCCGGCGGAAGCGGCGGCACCGGGGCTCCCGGCGGCGTGGCCGGTGCGTCACAACCCTCTGGTTTTACGGGGCAAGATCGGGGTTTCCCACTGCACGGAGACGGCTAGTTTCGGTACTATTGCAGTTGCGGAAACATAGCGGTTCCGGCACGTCCCGAAATTGCATTCCGGTTTGCGCCGGACCGTGGTTTCCTTCGTCGTTGGCAGGGGTCTTATGCAGCAGCGCATGTCGTTCCGAGTCGTCGTCGTCACGCCGTTCGAGCAACCGAATGCGGCCATGGCCATCGCCGCCGCGCGGGCGGGTGCGCTCGGCGTCGTCGGGCTGGGTCGTAACGTCCGCGACAATCGGGAGGCGTTGCGCGCGCTCGAAGGCGGCAGCGTTGCCGGGGTCGGCGTGCGCATTCCGACCGGCGTGGCGCTCGCCGCGGCGGAACTGCCGTCGGCCGTCGATACCGTGATCGTCGAGGCCGGCGCGGCGATCGCACCCTGGTCCGGTCGCACCGTCGTCGTCGAGGTCACCGACCTCGGGCAAGCGCGCGCCGCGGTGGCTGCCGGCGCGAGCGCGATCATCGCCAAGGGCACCGAGAGCGGCGGCCGGGTCGGCGGCGAAACGACGTTCGTGCTGTTGCAGGCGCTGGCGCGCGAGCTATCGATCCCGATCTATGCGCAGGGCGGCATCGGCCTGCGGACCGCGGCGGCGTGTATCGCCGGTGGCGCCGCCGGCGTGGTTCTCGATGCGCAACTCGCACTCACGCAGGAATCGACGCTCGGTCCCGACGTCAAGGCCGCGCTGGCGGCGATGGACGGCAGCGAGACCACGCTCGTCGACGGTCATCGCGTGTACACGCGACCGGACCTGCCGTTGCGCGAGATCGCCGCGCGCGGCGTCGCCGCGTGCCTCGGCGCGCGCGATCTGCACCGGGAACTCCTGCCGGCCGGTCAGGATGCCGCTTTTGCCCGCCCGCTCGCCGCGCGCTTTCGCAGCACCGGCGGCATCGTGCGTGGTCTGGTCGGCGCCATCGATCGCGATCTCACGGCCGCCCGTGAGCAACGGGCGTTGGCCGCGGGTGGACCGCTCGCCCTACGCTACGGTTTGCGCTACCCGATCTTCCAGGGTCCGATGACGCGGGTGTCCGATCGGCCGGCGTTTGCCGCCGCGGTTGCCGACGCCGGCGCGCTGCCCTTCCTTTCCCTGGCCTTGATGCGCGGCGACGAGGTCGACGCGCTGCTCGCCGAAGCTGCGCAGCGGCTCGCCGGCAAGACCTGGGGGGTGGGCATCCTCGGGTTCGTCCCGCAGGCGCTGCGTGACGAGCAGCTCGCGGCGGTCCTGAAGTGGAAGCCGCCGGTCGCACTCATCGCCGGCGGGCGCCCGGCGCAAGCGAAGCCGCTGGAGGACGCGGGTACGAGCACGTTCCTGCACACGCCGTCACCCGGGCTCCTCGATCTCTTCCTCAAGCAGGGCGCGCGCAAGTTCGTGTTCGAAGGTTCCGAGTGCGGCGGGCACGTCGGTCCGCGCACCAGCTTCGCATTGTGGGAACTGCAGGTCGAACGCCTGCTCGCGCAGCCGTCGTGCGACGACCTCGAAGTGGTCTTCGCGGGAGGCATTCACGACGCACGCTCGGCGGCGATGGTCGCGGCGCTGGCGGCACCGCTCGTGGCGCGCGGCGCCGCGGTCGGCGTGCTGCTCGGCACCGCGTACCTCTTCTCCGCCGAAGCGGTCGCCTGCGGCGCGATCCAGCCCGCATTCCAGGAGGCGGCAATCACCTGCGCAGCGACGGTGCTGCTCGAGACCGCGCCGGGACATGCCACGCGTTGCGCCGATACCGGGTACGTGCGCATGTTCCAGCGCGAGCGCGCGCGCTTGCAGACGGAAGGCGTGGCGCCACAGACGATGTGGCAGCAATTGGAGGAATTGAACCTCGGACGGTTGCGCATCGCCGCCAAGGGCATCACGCGCGAAGGCGGCGCACTGGTCGACGTCGACGCCGACGTGCAGCGGCGCGAGGGCATGGTCATGCTGGGCCAGGTCGCGGCGCTGCGGGATGCCGTGCTGCCGGTGGCCGAGTTGCACCGCGACGTGGCCGATGGCGGCGTGGCGCAGCTTGCCGCGCTGCCGCTGCTCGACGAGCCGGCAGCGACCGCGCGCATCCACGACGTCGCCATCGTCGGCATGGCCGCGATCATGCCCGGGGCGCCGGATCTCGAGACGTTCTGGTCGAACATCGTGCACGGCGTCAACAGCATTCGCGAGGTTCCCGCCGAGCGCTGGCGCGCCGCGACGTTCTTCGATCCCACCTCGACCAGCGGCGAGATGACGCCGTCGAAGTGGGGCGGGTTTCTCGATCCGTACCCGTTCGATCCGTTGCCCTACGGCATTCCGCCGCGCTCGCTCGCGGCGATCGAGCCCGTGCAGTTGCTTGCCCTCGAGGCGTCGCGGCGCGCGCTCGACGATGCGGGGTACGGCGTCGGGGGCCGCGAATTCGATCGTGACGCGGCCGCGGTGATCTTCGGTGCCGAGGCGGGAACCGATCTCGCGAGCGCGTATGGCTTCCGCGCCCTGTGGCGACAATACGTCGGGGAACTGCCGCCGCAACTCGCCGAAGCGTTGCCGTCGATGACCGAGGATTCGTTCCCCGGCATCCTCGCCAACGTGATCGCCGGCCGGGTCGCCAATCGCCTCGATCTGGGCGGCAGCAATTACACCGTCGACGCCGCGTGCGCGTCGTCGCTGGCCGCGGTCGACGTCGCCTGCAAGGAGCTCGTCGCCGGCAGCAGCGACATGGTGGTGTGCGGTGGCGCCGACATGCACAACAGCATCGTCGATTACCTCGCCTTCTCGAGCGTGCACGCGCTCTCGTCCACCGGCCAGTGCCGCACCTTCGACGCCGCTGCCGACGGCATCGCCCTCGGCGAGGGCGTGGCGGCGATCGTGCTGAAGCGTCTCGCCGATGCTGAGCGAGACGGCGATCGCATCTACGCGGTGATCAAGGGTGTCGGCGGGGCGAGCGACGGCAAGAGTCTCGGCCTCACCGCGCCGCGCGCGCAGGGGCAGCAGCGCACCCTCGAGCGCGCGTACCGGCGTGCCGGCGTGTCACCGCGCGACGTGGGCCTCGTCGAAGCGCACGGCACCGGTACGGTGGTGGGTGATCGCACCGAGCTCGAGACGCTCAATCGCTTCTTCGGCGGCGCCGGCGTACCGGCCGCGTCGATCGCGCTCGGTTCGGTCAAGTCGCAGATCGGCCACACGAAATGTGCCGCGGGTGTGGCGGGGCTCGTCAAGGCGGCGCTCGCACTGCAGCGCAGGGTCCTGCCGCCGACTCTCAACATCACGCAGCCCAATCCCGGCTGGACTCCGGCCTCGCCGTTCGTCATGTCGCCGGTGGCGAGACCGTGGCCGGCCGGTCGTCGGTATGCGGGGGTCAGCGCCTTCGGTTTCGGTGGAACCAATTTCCACGTGGTGCTGGCATCGCACGACGTCGAGGCGACGAAGGTCGGCGTCACGCGTTGGCCCGCGGAGCTCTTCCTCATCCGCGGAGTGGATCGCGCTGCCGCGCTGGCCCGCGCCGAGCGTCTCGCGCGCATCGCCGCGACCGGCGAGTGGTCGCTCGCCGAGCTCGCGCGCGCCGCCGGGGAAGGTCGTGAGCGCGTGCAGATCGCGCTCGTCGCGCGCGATACCGACGATCTCGGCAAGCGCATCGCCGCCGCCCGCGAGGGGAAGGCGCAGAACTCGGGTGTCTTCCTGGCCTCACCCGAACCGGCTGCCGACGCGCAGCTCGCGTTCGTCTTTCCGGGGCAGGGCTCGCAGCGCGTGGGCATGCTGGGCGAGCTCTTCGTCGCCTTTCCCGAACTGCAGCGCTATCTCGAGCAGGGCGCACCGTGGCAGGGCCTCGTCTTTCCGCCCACCGCGTGGACCCCGGAGGGTGAGCAGGCGCAGCAGGCGGCACTGACCGATACGCGCGCGGCGCAGCCCGCGCTCGGCATCGCCGGGCTCGCGGTGGCGAGTCTCCTGCGGCAGTTGGGCGTGCGACCCGACCTGGTCGCCGGCCACAGCTACGGCGAACTCGTCGCGCTGACCGTCGCCGGTGCCTTGCCGGAGGCGGCGCTGCCGGAGCTGTCCGCGCTGCGTGGGCGCCGAATCCTCGAGGCCTGCGCCGATGCCGACGATGCGGGGACGATGGCCGCGGTGGCCGCCGATCGCGACACCATCGCCGCGGCGATCGCCGACGTCGACGGGGTGGTGATCGCCAACGAGAATTCGCCCGAGCAATCGGTGATTTCCGGCCCCAAGCATGCGGTGGCCGCGGCGGTGGAGAAGCTCCTCGCGGCGAGCATCGCCGCCAAGCCGATCCCGGTGGCCTGCGCCTTCCACAGCCCGCTGGTGCGCGGCGCCTGCGCCGCATTCGCGCGCGACCTCGCCGCCGTCGAGGTGACCCCTCCGGCGATCACGGTCTACGCGAATACCAGCGGCAGCACGTATCCCACCGAGCCGGCGGCCATCCGCGATCTCCTCGCGCGGCACATCGGCGAGCCGGTGCGCTTCGCGGCCGAGATCGAGGCGATGTACGCCGCCGGTGCGCGCATCTTCGTCGAGGCGGGCCCGGGGCGCGTGCTCACCGGCCTCGTCGGACGCATCCTCGGCAAGCGGCCGCACGTGGCGATTGCCTGCGATCGCCCCGGCGAAAACGCCATCGTGCAGTTCCTGCTGGCGCTCGGCCAGCTCGCGGTGCACGGGGTACCCGTCGACGGCGACGCGTTGTTCGCACGGCGCGATATCGCGCAGCTTTCGCTCGATGCGCCGCCGGCGCCGCGTCATTCGGCGAGCGCGTGGTGGGTCAACGGGCAGCGGGCGTGGCCGATGCGCGGTGAGCCACCGGCCCATGCGTTGCGGCCGATCGTCGAGCCGATCGCCGTCGCGGCGGCGCACGAGGTTGCGCGACCCGCGGAGGAGCGCGATGTCGCCGTGCTCGACTACCTGCGCAACGTGCGCGAACTCGTCGATGCCCAGCGTCGCGTGATGCTCTCGTACCTGGGCAGCGATCCTGGCGCCGCGCCGCTGGTGCATGACGACGCCGGGGCTTCCGCCGCGCGCGTGGAAGCGGCGATCCCGGCACTCACCGCGATCACGGTCGACGTCGCCGCCGAGATCGAGTCGACCATCCCGGCGGCCGGGCCGCTCGACATCGAGGCGACGTTGCTCGCGATCGTGAGCGAGCGCACCGGCTATCCGCTGGAGATGCTCGATCTCGACCTCGATCTGGAGGCGGACCTGTCGATCGACTCGATCAAGCGGATCGAGATCCTGGGCGCCGTCGCCGAGCGCCTGCGCGGGTCGGCGGGCGACGCGCCCGCCGAGCTTCCGGAAGACCTGGTTGCCGTGAAGACCCTGCGCGGCATCGTCGACAGCCTCGCGCCGCTCGTGGGCGGCGCGGCGACGATTGCGGTGACGGCGCAGGTATCGGCGACCGTCGCGCTGCCCGGCGGTGGGGATGCCGCCCCCGGCGCCGAAGGTGCCATTGCGCCGGGAGTCGATCGCTACGTCGTCGAACTCACACCGGCGGCCGAGCGCGCGCGCGAATGGGGACTCGCCGATCGCGCCATCTCGATCGTCGGCGGCATACCGCAACTCGATGCGCTGCTGGCGCGCGAGCTCTCCGCAGCCGGCACCGCCACCACCGTGGTGGCCGACCGCGCGACGACGATCACCACCGAAGCGCTGGTCGACCTCACGCCGTTGCGTTCCGACTGGCGGGCGGATGACGTCCCCGCGCTCTTCCGGCGGGTGCGTGACGCGCTGGTGCAAGGCGCGAGCCACGTCCTCGTGGCCGGCACCGCCAACGGCTACCTGGCGAGCGACCCGGCGCCGATGAGCGACGACGGGCATCCGTCGGCTGGCGGAGTGTCCGGGATGATCAAGAGTCTGCGCAAGGAGTGGCCCGACCGGCAGATCCGCGTCGCCAATTTCGCGTCGCGTCTGGCGGATCCGGAACTCGCGGCGCGACTCGTGGGCGAACTCAACGTCATCGACGATGCCGGTGAGGTCGGTTACTCGGAAGAGGGCGAGCGCGTGCGGCCACGGATCGTGCGGGCGAGTCTCGGCACCGGTGGCGAGCATGGCCACGATCGACCCCACGGCACGGCAGCCGCCGCGGGTCACGATCCCCACGATGTCTCTTTCAAGAAGCCGGTCAGCCTCGACGCCGATTCGGTGGTCCTCATCACGGGCGGGGCCCGGGGCATCACCGCGGCGGTGGCGCTCGCCCTGGCCGAGCGCTTCGGCTGCCGCTTGGAGCTCGTCGGCCGCACGCCGCTGCCGGCCGCAGCGGAGCCCGACGATCTCGTCGCGGCCCGCGATGCGCGCGCGGTACGACAGGCGCTGATCGCTCGCGGCACGCTGAAGACGCCGGCCGAGATCGAGGCCGCCTGCGCGCGCGTGCTCGCCGAGCGCGAGGTGCGCTCGACCATGGCGGCGCTCGCGGCGGCCGGATCGAAGGTCGCGTATCACCAGCTCGACGTGCGCGACAGCGCCGCCCTCGGGCGGCTCATCGAGGACCTGTACGCGCGCCATGGCCGCCTCGACGGTGTGATCCACGGCGCCGGCGTGATCGAGGACAAGCTCGCCCGCGACAAGACACCCGATTCGTTCGCGCGTGTCTTCGAGACGAAGGTGAATGGCGCGCTGGCGATCGCCCGCAGCGTGCGGCCCGACATCGGCTTCATCGTGTTCTTCTCGAGCATCGCCTCGACGTTCGGCAGTCGCGGGCAGGCGGATTACGCCGCGGCCAACGACTTCCTCGACCGGCTCGCGGTCAAGCTCAATGGAGTGCTCGAGGGGCGCGTCGTTTCCATCAACTGGGGACCCTGGGGCGCCACCGGCATGATGTCACCCGAACTCGAGCGCGAATACGCGCGACGTGGCATCGGATTGATCGAGCCCGCCGCCGGAGTGGCGAGCTTCCTCGACGAGCTCTTGCACGGCTCGGCCACCCGCGCGCAGGTCATCCTCATGCGCGGTGATCCCGGAGCGATGGCCTGATCGCGGCGGTTGCGGGGGATCGCATGGAAGTGGACGCGTGATGGAGCGCGACGTTGCCATCATCGGGATGGCGTGCGTGTTCCCGCGCGCACCCGATCTCACCTCGTTCTGGCGCAATATCGAGGCCGGCGTCGATGCGATCACCGACGTCCCGGCCCAGCGCTGGGATCCCGTCTACTACGATCCCACCTCGGCGGCGCCCGATCGCGTCTACGCGCGGCGCGGCGGCTTCATCGACGAGTTCGCGAGGTTCGACGCCGGCAAGTTCGGCATCATGCCCGCGGCGGCCAAGGCCACCGAGCCGGAGCAATTGCTCACCTTGCAGGTGGCGGCCGATGCGCTCGCCGACGCCGGTTATGCGGAGCGCGCGTTTGCGCGCGCGACGACCTCGGTGGTGGTCGGACGCGGCCATTATTTCGGCCCGCGCATGGTGCGCATGCTCGACGTCACGCGCGGCACGCAGCAGCTGGTGGAGTCGCTGCGCGCGCTGCTCCCCGACCTCGGCGAGGGGCAGATCGAGGCGATCAGGAAGGACTTCCAGGCGCGCTGCGGCACCTACAACGCCGATGCGGCGATCGGCCTCGTGCCGAACCTCCTCGCCTCGCGCGTCGCGAATCGCCTCGACCTCGGGGGCTCGGCGTACACCATCGATGCCGCCTGCGCGAGTGCGCTGCTCGCGGTCGATCTCGCGGTCCGCGAGCTGCGCGAAGGCAGGTCGGACCTGGTGCTCGCCGGCGGCGTCCACCTGTGCCACGACATCGCTTTCTGGAGCGTCTTCTCGCAGTTGGGGGCGTTGTCACGGAGGCAGCAGATCCGCCCGTTCGACCGTGCCGCCGACGGACTGCTGATCGGCGAAGGCATCGGCATGTTCGTGCTGAAGCGCGTTGCCGATGCGCGCCGCGACGATGATCGCATCTACGCCGTCATTCGCGGTACCGGCACGTCGAGCGACGGCCGCGATACCGGCCTCATGGCGCCTGGGGTCGAAGGCCAGGTACTGGCGCTCACCCGCGCGTGGCGCGACGCTGCGCTCGATCCGGCGACGGTGGGTCTCGTCGAGGCGCACGGCACGGCGACCGCCGCTGGCGACGCGGCCGAGCTCACCACGCTCGCCCGCATCTTCGGCGAGGCGACCGGCGAACGGGTGCCGCTCGGGTCGGTGAAATCGATGATCGGCCACACGATGCCGGCGGCAGGCGCCGCGGGTCTCGTCAAGGCGACGCTCGCCGTGTACCACGGTACCCTGCCGCCGACGCTGCACTGCGACGACCCGCATCCCCTACTCGCGCGCACGCGCTTTCGGGCGCTGGCCACCGCGCAGCCCTGGGACGCCGCGCTGCGGCGCGCCGCGGTCAACGCCTTCGGCTTCGGCGGCATCAATGCGCACGTCATCGTCGATGCGCCGGAGGCCCCGCGACGCAGTGCGAGGCGCGGGCCGGCAGGTCACGACGGCCATGGTGCGTTGGTCGCGGCGGCGCCGACCTGCGCCGACCTCGCCGCGGCGGTGGCGGCGGGAGTGAGCGGCGGCGAGGGTCGCTGCCGTGTCGCGCTCATCGCACCCACGGCAAGGCGCGTCGAAAGCGCGGTGCAAGCGATCCAGGCCGGGCGTCCGCGCCGCGGCCGCGACGGGCTGTACTTCTCGCCCGAAGGGCTCGCCGCCGGCGGCGGCAAGGTGGCGTTTCTCTATCCGGGTGTGGAGGCGGCATTCGCGCCGAAGGTCGCCGACATCGCGCGCCACTTCGATCTGCCCGCGCCCGAAGTGGAATCGCCCAACCTGGAGCAGCAAGGCTTCCAGGTCTTCGCGCTCAATGCATTCTTGACCGACGTGCTGGCGGCGCTCGGCGTGCGTCCTGACCTGATCGCCGGTCACAGCATCGGCGAATGGTCGGGCATGCTCGCGGCGGGGATGTTCGAGCGTGAGTCGTTGCGCGACCTCATCGCGAGCCTGCGGCCCGGGATGCTGCGCGTGGCCGACCTCGAGTATCTCGCGGTCGGTGCGGGTGCCGCGCGGGTGGGCGAGCTCGTCGCTGGCATCCCCGGCATGGTGATCACCCACGACAACTGCGTGCACCAATCCATCGTGTGCGGGCCGCCGGCGGCGGTGGCGCGTGCGCGCGAGCGTTTGCGCGAGGCACGCATCCTCTTCGAGTTGCTGCCGTTTCGCTCGGGCTTCCATTCACCCGCGCTCGCTCCGCATCTCGATTTCTATTCCGGCGCGCTGGCCACGGTCGCGTTGCGCGCCCCCGAGCGGCCGCTGTGGTCGGCGACGACGTGCGCGCCGTATCCCGCGGATCCGCGGGCGATCGCGCAGCTCTTCCTCGACCACCTGGTGCAGCCGGTGCGCTTTCGCGAGACGATCCTCGCGCTGTACGCGGCGGGGGCCCGGGTGTTCGTGCAGGTGGGTACCGGGAGCCTCACCGCATTCGTCGACGACGTGCTGGCGGGGCAGCCGCACCACGCGATCTCGGTCGTCTCCGCGCAGCACCCGGGGATGGACCAGTTGCGCCGCGCCTGCGCCGCACTTTACGTGGAAGGGGCGCCCGTCGATCTCGCTCGCGTGGGTCTTGCCGCGAAGGGATCCCGACCGGTGGCGCGCGGCACGGTGGCGCTCGAGCTCGGCGCGCCGCTGATCCGCGTCGAGGTGCCGCCGCTGCGCAGCGCGCTGGCGCCGCCGACGGTAACGCCGGCGGCGGCCGGCCACCGGGTGGCGGCGGCTTTCGACGAGAGCATGCGCGAGCTCGCCGCGGCGCACGCGGCGGTCGTCGCGGCGTTCACGCAGCGGCGGCCGGGTCCGCAGCCCGGGCGGGCCGCGCGGGCAGCGGTCGCCGAGGCGCCCACCACGCGCACCGATCGCCTCGAGCTCTCGCTCGCCACCTATCCCGAGCTCATCGATCACTCGCTGGTGCCGCAGCCGCCGGGGTGGCGCGAACCGATCGACCGCGCGCCGACGGTGCCGATGACGATGTCGATCGCGCTGCTCAGGGACGCGGCGCAGCGTCTCGATCCGGCGCGTACGCCGGTCGTCGTCGAGGACGTGCTCGCGAGCTCGTGGCTGTACGTCGAGCCGGCGGTGACCGTCGACGTCGTGGCGACGCGCCTCGACGCCCACCGCATCCGGGTCAAGATCGAGGGCTACGTCGAGGGCACGGTGACGATGGCGGAGCGCTACCCCGCGGCGCCGACGCCATCGGCCGAACCGCTCGCCGACGCGCAGCCGTTCCCGGTGCCGATGGATCGCATCTATCGGGACGGCTGGCTCTTCCACGGCCCGCAGTACCAGGGCGTGGTCGCGCTGCGCGACCATGGTGCCGGCGGCTTGCGGGGGACGCTGATCGCGCTTCCCGGCAAGGGCGCGTTGCTCGACGCCGCGGGGCAGGTGTACGGGCTGTGGGTCGTCGCCAGCGCCGACGAGGATCGGCTGGCAATGCCGGTGCGCATCGATCGGGTCGAATTCTTCAGCCCCGATCCGGCGCCGGGGACGTCCATCGAATGCACGGTACGCTCGCGCCGCTTCGGCCGCCGCGAGGTGCGCGCCGATCTGGAGCTGGTGCAGGGCGATCATGTGTACTGCCGCATCACCGGCTGGGAGGACTGGCGGTTCGAGACGGCGGGCGGGATCTACGAGGTCATCCGGCAACCCAGCGAATATCTGTTGGCGACCTTCGACGAGCATGGCGTCGCGATGCTCACCGATCCGGGCTGGCGCAGCGTCACCATCGACTTCCTCGCCCGCCGCTTCAACTCGAAGCGCGAGCTAGACGCCTCCGGCGGGATCAAGAAGCTGCAACGCGAGCGGCAATGGCTTCTGGGGCGCATCGCTGCGAAGGATGCGGTGCGGCGCCTCGTACGCGAGCGCGGCGGCGCACACCTGTTCCCCATCGAGGTCGCGATCGACACCGGGCCGAACGGCGAGCCGCTGGTCGGCGTGCCGTCGGGGGCCGACGTGCGCGTCTCGATCGCGCACAAGGACGCGATCGGCGTCGCGCTGGCCGCCGAAGGCGTGACGCCCGGCATCGACATCGAGAAGATCGAGGCGCGCGGCGAGGGCTTTGCCGGCATCGCGTTTTCGCCCGCCGAGTTGGTACTCGTCACCGGCGGCGACCGCGACGAGACGCTCACCCGCCTGTGGGCCGCCAAGGAGGCTGCCGGCAAGGCCGCGGGTACCGGGCTCGCGCACGCGCCGAAGCGGTTCGTGGTCGAGGCGCTCGACGGCGAGCGCGTGCGCGTCAACGGCCGTTGGATCGCAACCCGCCGCCATTCCGACTACATCATCGCCTGGACCCCCCTATGAGCACGCTCGAAGAGAACAAGGCCACGATACTTGCCGACATCACCGCGATGATCGAGGAAGTGATCGGCGAGGAATGGGTGCGCGAGACGCCGATCACCATGGAGACGAGCTTCGTCGCCGATCTCGAGGTCGAGAGCATCGAGCTCGTGGCGCTCTCGGAGAAGATCCAGGCACGTTATGGCGAGGCGGTCGATTTTCCGAGCTGGCTCTCCGGTATGGAGCTCGAAGAGATCATCGCGCTCACCGTCGGCCAGCTCGTCGACTACGTTGCCGCATGCCAGTCGAGTCGATAGCCGGCGTCCGCCTGCACGTCCAGTCGCTCGGTCAGCCGCACCGGGGCACGGTGGTGCTCGTGCACGGCATGACGACCTCGCTCGCGAGCTTCTATTTCACCATCGCGCCGACGCTCGCCGCCGAGCACCGTGTCGTCATGTACGACCTGCGGGGGCACGGGCGCAGCGAGGCGACGCCTTCCGGTTACGGCATCCGCTCGATGGCGGGCGACCTCGCGGCGATCGTCGAGCGCTATGCGCCCAGCGGCCCGCTCGCCATCGTCGGCCACAGTTTCGGTGCCGTCGTGGGTCTGCGCTACGTGCTCGATCATCCAGGGCGCGTGCGCAAGCTCGTCTTCGCCGAGGGGCCGCTGCCGGTCTTTCTCGAGGACGAGGACGACGAGGCAGCGCTCGTCGAGGTGGACGCCGAAGAGGTGGTCGCCAGCATCCTCGCCGTGCAGGAGCACGCCGTGGCGCACCTTCCCACGGCGACCCGTGACGTGCTGCGCGGCACGGGCCGGCGCACGCGGCGCGTGCGCTCGCGGACGTCGGCGCTCATGAAGGACACCGCGCTGCTCACCGACCTCGCGCACGACCAGGACATTCCCGACGCCGAGATCGCGCGCTGCGATTGTCCGGTTCTGCTTTGCTACGGCACACGCACGTTGCCGCCGATGGAGGCGACGCGGAAGCGTCTTGCTGCCGTGCTGCCGGACGCGACGATGCGGATGTTCGAGTGCGGGCATCTCATGCTGAACGAGGTAGCGGCGCCGTTCGCCGCGGCGGTGACGGCGTTCCTGCGCGATGGCTGACGTATTCGCCCGCGGCGTTCGCTTCAATGTCCTGCGCATGGGACGAGGGGCGGCCGCGGTCGTCTTCGTCCATGGCCTGCCGCTCGACAATCACTCGAGCTTCTTCATGACGCTCGCCCCCGAGGTGGCGAAGCACGCGCGCGTCGTGCTCTACGACCTGCGCGGCCACGGCCGCAGCGAGCAGCCGGCTACGGGCTATTCCGGACAGGAGATGGCCGCCGATCTCGCGGCGATCGTCGAGGCGCTCGGCGAGTCGCGCGTGATCGTCGTCGGCCACAGCTTCGGCGGTTACGTCGCGCTCCGCTTCGCGGCCGATCACCCCGATCGCGTGCAGGGGCTGGTGTTGCTCGATGCGCAGTCGGGGGTGGCCGAGATCGGCGCGCGGATCGGCGCCAGCATGGCGCTCGAGGGCGAGGCGCGCGATCGCAAGATCAAGGAGGTGTTCGGCGACTGGCTCGCAAGGCACGCCGCGCGCGGTCACGTCGACCTCGATGCGGTCGATCTCGACGACCTCGACGCCGACGGGCGCGCCACCGCGAAGTTCGCCGGACGTCTGGCGCGCCGCCGCCGCAGCCCGATGGTCGAGACCGCGACGCGGCTGCGCGACGAGACGACCTTCGTGCGCGACCTCACCGGGACCGCACCGATCGACGATGCGACGCTCGCGCGCATCGCCTGCCCGACGCTCGCGCTCTACGGCGAGGTATCGGACTTGCGTCCCGAGGGCGAGCGGCTCGCCGGCGTCATGCCGCACTGCCGGCTCGTGATCGTGCCCGGTTGCGCGCACGGGATCCTCTTTCACGCGACCGAATTCGTGCGTGAGCGCGTGGTCGAGGCGGTTCGGGAGTTCGTTTCGTGAGCAGTGGGGCACGCCGCCACCGCCGAACGCCCGCGAGGCGCCGGTACGGAGCACGCATTCGATGAGCCGGTTCCTGTTCGTGGTGCCGCCGTTCGCGGCGCACGTGAACCCGGCGGCATCGATCGCCACGGAACTCGCCGACGCGGGGCACGAGTGCGCCTGGGTGACGTATCCGCAGATGCGGCCGCTATTGGCAGCGGATGCGCGCGCCTACGATGTGCAGCAATCCACGCTGGTCGCTGCCGAGGCGGATCTGCGGCGTGCCGCCGCCGCGCCATGGCTGGCGGGCATGCGGGCGCTGTTCGAGCGCATTCTGGTGCCGATGGCGCACGACATGCTCCCGATCGTCGAGGCTGCGGTGACCGATTTTCGGCCGGACGTGGTGATCGCCGATCAACAAGCCATCGCCGCGGCGCTGGTCGCGCGCAAGCATCGCCTGCGCTGGGTCACCTCGGCGCCGTCGGCGTCGTTGCTGCGCGACCGCATCGCGCAGTACACCGCGGTCGCCGCGTGGGTAGCGGGCCTCTACGCCAATCTGGAGCGCGAGATCGGCCTCGTGCCGGTGGCGCACCCGGACCTGTCGCCGGACCTCGTGCTGATCTACACCTCGCGCTATCTCGCCGGTGACGCCGTGGCGTATCCGGCGAGCTATCGTTTCGTGGGACCGGCGTTGGCTCATCGGGCGGAGTCGGTTGCATTCCCATGGGAACGGCTGACCGGTCGCAAGACGCTCGTCGTCTCGTTCGGAACTCTCTTCGCCGAGCGCGTGCGTCCGCTCTATGCCCGCCTCGTCGAGGCGCTGCGCGACGAGGACGTGACGGTGGTGATCGGGACGCCGCCCGATCTCCTGCGCGATCCACCGAAGAACTTCATCGTCCGTCCCTGGCTGCCGCTCATGGACCTCCTGCCGCGTACGGATGCAATCCTCTGTCACGCCGGCGTGATCGTGAACGAGGCGCTTTCCTTCGGCGTACCTGCCGTGGTCGCGCCGATGGCGCATGAGCAGTCGATCTACGCCGAACTCGTGGTCACTGCGGGTGCTGGCGTGCGCGTACGCTCGAATCGCGTGGCCGCACGCGCGCTCCACGAGGCTGTCTTCTCGGTGCTCGACGGCGCGGGATTTCGGTCCGCGGCACAGCGCGTGGCGGCGTCGTTTCGCGACGCCGGCGGCGCCCCCGCCGCCGCCCGCGCCATCCTCGAGGTGCTGGCGCGGTGAGCTCGGCCGCCGCCTTCGACCGCCCCGTCTGGTGGCGCCGGCCGTGGAACCGCGGCCTGCACTTCGCGTCGAGGCTGGGCTGGCGCGGCGCCGAGCTCGATGCCGGGCACCTCATCGCCACCGCGCGCAAGGAAGCGCGGCTCGACGATCTGGGCGGTGACGAATTCACCGACGCGCTCGAACTCCTGCTGCGCGAGTTTCGCGAGGTGTCGGGTGCCGACGAGGCCGGCCGCCAACTCTTCTTCCAGATGGTGGTGGCGAGTCTCAAGAACCGGCTCTTCATCACGCAGGCGCTGACCGAGCACCCGGCGATCGCCGCCCTCCCGATCGTCGCGCCGATCTTCATCCTGGGCCTG
Organism: Burkholderiales bacterium; assembly: GCA_020852555.1. Lineage (GTDB taxonomy): Bacteria > Pseudomonadota > Gammaproteobacteria > Burkholderiales > Casimicrobiaceae > VBCG01. Next base: position 960 of record JADZAQ010000159.1, on the reverse strand, counting down.
CCGCGCACCGGCACGACCCTGCTGCAGGGACTGCTCGCGGCGCAACCCGGATTGCGTACGCCGCTGCGCTGGGAGACCGACCTCACCCCGGTGCCGCCGGCGGTCGCCGGCAAGCGCCAGGTGAAAGCGCAGGTGCGCTACGCGAAGGCGGCGACGGGCTTTGCGAACCGGCTCTCGCCCGGATTGCCGCTCGCGCACCCGATCGGCGCGATGCTGCCCGAGGAGTGCAATCCGCTCCTGATGTCGTCGTTCCGCGCGCTGCTCTTCACGACGTTCTTCCCGAGCGTCGCGTATCACGACTACCTGTACGCGAGTCGCTTCGCGCACGCCTACGAATGGCACCGGCGGCACTTGCAGGTGCTCTCGTTCGCCGCGCCCCCGGCCACCTGGGTGCTGAAAGCCCCCGTGCACATGGCGTCGCTCGCGGAACTGCTGACGACGTATCCCGATGCGCGGGTCGTCTTCATGCATCGCGATCCGCTCGCGGTATTGCCGTCGATGTGCGCGCTGACGATCGCGCTGCGGCGCCTCGTCACGCCAGTGCAGGACGGGCACGCGATCGGCCGCGAGCTCATGCGCAACCTGCCGCGGATGTTCGCCGCGGGGCATGCCGTGCGCGAGCGCTGGCCGGCGTCTGCCCCGCGTTTCATCGACGTGCGCTACGACGATCTCGTCGCCCGACCGGCCGCGACGGTGCACGCGATTCTCGAGCACTTCGCGCTGCCGCAGCAGGGTGTCGATGCCGCGGTCGCGCGCTTCCTCGCCGACGATGCGAAGCGCAGACGCGAGCGCCACGCATACGCGCTCGACGACTTCGGCCTGGCGCGCGAGGCGATCCGCGCGACGTTCGCGCGCGAGTACACGTTGGTGTAGTCGGCGGCGATCGGCGATCGCTCTGTCAGCTACAGGTCAGTGCTTGGCGTCGAGTGGCCTCGATCCGCGATCACCTTTCATTGTCGG
>JADZAQ010000158.1 GCA_020852555.1 Burkholderiales bacterium | reverse complement strand
GGCGAGCGCCGTGAAATAGCGGAGGTGGCGGAGCTCCATCGTGCTCGATCCATCGATGTCGTCGATGATAATGGATAGGAATTTGTCATACCACCACCGCAACGACTGCTTATGCTGAACGGCCATCGGGAGGCAGCGGCGAAGACCGCGCCCCGGCCGGAGGAGACCGATGCTGTTCCCCACGACGATCGTCGGGAGCTACCCGCAGCCCGAGTGGCTGATCGACCGGGCGAAGCTCGCCGGGCGCTTTCCGCCGCGCGTGCGCGCGAAGGAATTGTGGCGCCTGCCCGAACCGTGGCTTGCGATGGCGCAGGACGACGCGACGCTGCTCGCGATCCGCGCGCAGGAGGACGCGGGCCTCGACATCGTGTCCGACGGCGAGATCCGCCGCGAGAGCTACAGCAACCGCTTCGCGACGGCGCTCGAGGGCGTCGATCTCGACAACCCGGGCACGGCGCTCGACCGCTCGGGGCATCCGAACCCCGTCCCGCGCATCGTCGGGCGCATCCGCCGCAGGCACGCGGTCGAAGTCGACGACCTCGCGTTCCTGAAGGCGCACACGACGCGGCGCACGAAGATCACCGTGCCCGGTCCTTTCACGATGCTCCAGCAGGCGCAGAACGACTTCTACGCGAGCGAGGAGGAGGCGGCGCTCGACTACGCCGACGCGGTCAACGCCGAGATCAGGGACCTGTTCGCCGCGGGCGCGGACGTCGTGCAGATCGACGAGCCTTACATGCAGGCGCGGCCCGAGAAGGCGCGCCAGTACGGGTTGAAGGCGCTGAACCGCGCGCTCGATGGCGTGACCGGCACGACCGCGGTGCACATCTGCTTCGGCTATGCAGCGATCATCCACCAGCGCCCGAGCGGCTACTCGTTCCTGCCCGAGCTCGCCGACTGCCGCTGCCGGCAGCTGTCGATCGAGACCGCACAGAGCGGGCTCGACACGAGCGTGCTCGCAAAGCTGCCGGACAAGCAGGTGATGGTCGGCTGCGTCGACCTTTCGGACATGAATGTCGAGACGCCCGACGTGATCGCGGGACGCATCCGCCGCGCGCTCGCGCACGTCCCGCCCGAGCGCGTGATCCTCGCGCCGGACTGCGGCATGAAGTACCTGCCGCGCGAGGTCGCGCAGGGGAAGCTCCGGGCGATGGTCGAGGCGGCGCGCATGCTGCGCCGCGAGCACGGGCAGGCGTAGCGAGAGCTCGTCGCCGCAACGAAAGAGGGACCCCGATGGCGCAATACAACGAGAGCACGGTCACGCGAGCGGTGCTGGACAGCCTTGCCAACTGCAAGGACGCGCGCTTCAAGGCGATCATGCAGTCGTTCATCAGCCACCTGCACGCGTTCGTCAAGGAGGTCGATCTCACCGAAAGCGAATGGTCGGACGCTGTGAAGTTCCTCATGGACACCGGCAAGAGCAGCACGCCGAACCGCAACGAGTTCATCCTCCTGTCCGACACGCTCGGCGTGTCGATGCTCGTCGTGTCGCTCGCGCAGGCGCGCAAGAGCGAAACGCTGAAAGGCGCGACCGAGGCCACGGAAGCGACGGTCGAAGGTCCGTTCTACTGGCAGGGCGCGCCGGACGTGCCGCTCGGCGCCGACGTGTCGACCGGCATGCCGGGCGAGCCGGCGCTGTATTGCGGCCGTGTCACCGACATCGAGGGGAGGCCGCTCGCCGGTGCATTGCTCGACGTGTGGTCGGGCGACGGCGACGGGCGCTACGACGTGCAGCTCTCCGACCCCCCGGTGATGAAGGGCCGGGGGCGCCTTCGCACCGACAGCGAAGGGCGCTACTACTTCTGGTCGATCAAGCCGACCGCGTATCCCGTGCCCGACGACCTCACGACCGGCGTCATGCTGCGCCGGATGGGCCGCAAGAACTGGCGGCCGGGGCACCTGCACGTCATGGTGTCCGCGGATCGCCACGTGCCGCTGACGACGCACCTGTTCGTCGCCAACAGCCCGCACCTCGACAGCGACGCCGTGTTCGCGGTGCGCAACAGCCTGATCGTCGACTTCGAGAAGCAGCCGCCGGGCAAGGCGCTCGACGGGCGCGTCATGGAGAAGCCGTATCACGTCGCGAACTACGACTTCCGCCTCGCCCCGGCGAAAACGGCGTGACGCCATGAAGATCGGCCGCAACACGGTCCCGCGCACGGCGATCGCGGCCTCCGACGAGGACACGATCGTCGTGCGCGGCCACGACCTCTGCCGGGACCTGATCGGCAAGGTCTCGTTCACCGGGCACTTCTTCCTCATGCTCACCGGCCGGCAGGCCACCGCGCGCGAGCTCGCCGTGCTCGACGCGACGCTCGTCGCCATCGCCGAGCACGGCCTCGTGCCGAGCGTGCAGGCGAGCCGCATGACGTTCGCGGCCGCGCCCGACGCGCTGCAGGGCGCGGTCGCCGCCGGCATCCTGGGTTGCGGGTCGGTGATCCTCGGCGCATCGGAAACGGCGGGCCGGCTGTTCCACGAGGTCGAGTCGCGCATGCGCGAAGGCGCGTCGCTCGACGATGCGGCGCGCGAGGTCGCGAAGGCGTGGCGGGAAGCGGGGCGCCCGATCGCCGGCTACGGCCATCCGCAGCACAAGCGGCGCGATCCGCGGGTCGATGCGCTGTTCGCGGTGGCGCGCGAGCATGGTGTCGACGCACGCTTCGTCGAAATCGCCGAAGCCGTCGAGCGCGCGATTCCTCCGATCATCGGCAAGGATCTCAAGCTCAACGTATCGGCCGCGATTCCCGCGGTGCTGCTCGGCATCGGCTTTCCGCTCGCATCGCTGCGGGGCGTGCCGATCCTCGCGCGCACGGCGGGGCTCATCGCGCACCTCGCCGAGGAGCTCGATGCGCCGATCGGCTTCGCGCTCTCCTACCAGGCGGCGCGCGATTCCCAGTACACGGGCGCGATGCCCGAGGGCGTATCGCTGCGGCGGCCGTGACGCGCCGCGGCGAACGAAACGAATTCCAACCGAAGCGCGGCGACCCAACGCCGCTCATTCCCGAGGAGCCGTCCATGGATGAACCGAGATCGCCGCTCCGCCGTACGCTGGTCGCTGCCGCGGCCGTTTGCTTCGTCACGCTGACCGGCGCGGCGGCCGCGCAGGCGCCGTCGGGACAGCCGATCCGCATCGGCAGCACGCTCGCGCTGACCGGGCCGCTTTCGGCGACGGCGCAGGTGCACAAGCTGGTCGGGGAGATCTACGTCGAGCAGCTCAACAAGCGCGGGGGCCTGCTCGGCCGGCCGGTCGAGTGGATCGTGCGCGACGACCAGAGCAAGCCGGACCTCGCGCGCACGCTCTACGAGCAGCTCATCACCGCCGACAAGGTCGACCTCCTGATCGGACCCTACGCGACCGGCGCGATCCTGTCGGCGATGGGCGTCGCGCAACGGCACAACAAGGTGCTCGTGCACCACACGCTCGGCGTGCCGTCGCTCGCGAAGTCCGACATGCAGGTCCCGGCCTGGTCGCTCGGCTCCGATCCGGGCAACAGCGTGAACGACACGATCTTCGAGGCGGTCGCCCACTCGGCCAAGCCGCCCAGGACGGTCGCGATCGTTACGAGCAAGTTCCCGTCGATCCACTTCATGGCGCTCGGCGCGCGCGAGGTGGCGAAGAAGCGCGGCGTGAAGGAAGTGCTGTTCCTCGAGTGGGAGTTCGGCAACCGCGACTTCGGACCGATCGCCAACCGCGTCAAGGATGCGAAGCCGGATTTCGTCTGGGTCGGCGCGATCGGGCTCGACGGCAACCTGCTGCTCGACGCGATGAAGAAGGTCGACTACACGCCGCCGCTGCACTTCCACATGTATCCGGCGCCCGGCCCGATGGTGAAGGCGCCGGAGACGAAGAACGCGCTGTCCGTGACCATCTTCGAGGAGCATGCGCCGTTCACCAGCAATCCGGTTGCGGCCGAGTTCGTGAAGCTCTACAACGACCGCGCGGCGAAGGCGAACCTGCCCGACACGTCGGTGGAGACGCAGGCGGCCGCTTCGTACACCGCGTGGCAGATCCTCGAGGCGGGCGTCACGGCGACCAAGAGCCTCGACGACAAGGCGATCGCCGCGTGGCTCAAGAAGAATCGCGTCGACACGATCCAGGGCAAGTTGCGCTTCGACGGTCCGACCAACTACGGCGACGACCTGATGCGGGTGAAGCAGGTGCAGAACGGCAAGTGGGTGGTCGTGTGGCCGAAGGAGTTCGCGCCGCCGGGGGTCACGGTGCAGGTGCAGTAGGGCGTTTGCATGGCCCTCACCCCCGGCCCCTCTCCCGCAAGCGGGAGAGGGGAGCAAGGCTGTGGAAGAGCGAGCGCAGCGAGCGTCGAAGCTCCCTCTCCCCGCTTGCAGGGAAAGGGCCGGGGTGAGGGGCTGCGCGCTCCGGCAAGCCGCTCGTCTACTTCATGAACCTCCCCAGCCTCACGCTCCTCTCGCAGTCCATCCTCTCGGGCATCTTCATCGGCGCGCTGTACGGCCTGATCGGCCTCGGCCTCGGGCTGTCGTGGGGATTGCTGCGGCTCATCAACCTCGCGCACTTCGCGTTCGCGTTCCTCGCCGCCTACCTCTGCTACCAGCTGTCGTCGGTCGGCGGGCTCGATCCGCTCGCCACGCTCGCGATGCTCGTGCCGGCGTTCTTCGCGCTCGGTGCGGCGTTGCAGGCACTGATGGCGCGCTTCGCGCTGACGCCCTTCAACTCGCTGCTCCTGACGTTCGGCGTGACCGCCATCGTCGAGGCGGCGATCCAGTGGATCTGGACCGCGGACTTCCGTCGCC
>JADZAQ010000157.1 GCA_020852555.1 Burkholderiales bacterium | reverse complement strand
GGCGACGGACATTGCGCGAGCACGCCCGAATCGGCGATGCGCACCGCGAAGGTGATCGACGATACGCTCGCCGAGTTCCTCGCGCGGCGACGGCGTTGAGCGCGCATCGGCGCACCGGACCCATGGACAGCGAAACGTACCGTTACTGCCGGCTCGATCGCACCGGCCACGTCCTCACCATCACCCTCGACCGTCCGGAGGTGCTCAATGCGCTGCACCTTCCCGCGCACGTCGAGCTGTCGCGCGCTTTCGATGCCTACGCCGCCGATCCCGAACTGCGCGTCGCGGTGGTCACCGGCGCCGGCGAGCGCGCGTTCTGCGTGGGCACCGACTTGAAGTCGCTCGCCGTCACTGGCGACTACGAATATCCCTACGGCGGTTTCGCCGGGATCACCAAGCGCTTCGACCTCTTCAAGCCGGTGATCGCGGCGGTGAACGGATTGTGCCTCGGCGGTGGTGTCGAGATCCTCGCCGCCTGCGATCTCGCCGTCGCCGCGGAGCATGCGCAGTTCGGCTTGCCGGAACCCCGGGTGGGGCTCGCTGCCCTCGGCGGCGGTGCGCTGCAACGACTCGCCCGCACCATTCCGATGAAGCAGGCGATGCGCCTTGCGCTCACCGGCGGCCGCATCGACGCCGCGGAGGCGAAGCGCATCGGGCTCGTCAACGACGTGGTGCCCGCATGCGAGCTCGCCGAACGCGTGCGCGCACTGTGCGACGAGCTGCTGCTCTGTGCCCCGCTCGCGCTCGAAGCGTCGAAGGCGGTCGTGCTGCAAAGCCTCGCCGCTCCCGGCCTCGAGGCGGCGATGACCATGCACTACCCGGTTGCGGAGCGCATGCTCGCGAGCGACGACGCGAAGGAAGGTCCGCGCGCGTTCGCCGAGAAGCGAACGCCGCGCTGGCAGGGTCGGTAGGCGGCTCGCTACGCGCCGATGTCCCAGAGCGCCGCGCCGCGCTTCAAGGCGCTGCGCGCCACCACGGTGCGGTGGATCTCCGAGGTGCCGTCGAAGATCCGGAAGATGCGCGCATCGCGATACAGCCGCTCGACCGGCAAGTCGCGACAGTAGCCCATGCCGCCGAAGACCTGGACCGCGCGGTCGGCGACCCGGCCGAGCGTTTCCGCCGCCTCGATCTTCACCATCGAGATCCAGTCGCGCGCCTCGCGCCGCTGATCGATTTCCCACGCCGCGCGCAGCAGCATGAGCCGCGCGCCGTTGATGTCGACGACGCTGTCGGCGATCATCTGCTGGATCATCTGGAAGTCGCCGATCGGCTTGCCGAACTGCTTCCGGTCGTTGGCGTAGTCGGTCATCATCGTCATCAGCCGGCACGCCTTGCCGATCGCGCGGGCGCCGACCTGCGCGAGGCGCACGCGGCCGAGCGTCGAGTACGCGAGCGATAGCCCCTGACCTTCGGCGCCCAGCCGGTTCTCGGGGCCCAGTTGCACGCCGGTGAAGCTGAGCTCGACGTGGCTCGTACCGGTGAGCCCCATCATCTTCTGGTCGCGCCCGATGCCGACCCCGGGCGTGTCCTTGTCGACGAGGAAGAGCGAGACGTGCCGCGGCCGCGCCGCGGGGTCGGTGACCGCCGAGACGATGAAGAAATCGGAATACAGGCCGTCGCTGATGAAGTGCTTGGTGCCGTTGAGCAGGTAGCCATCACCCTTGCGCACGGCGGTGGTGCGGATGCCGGCGGCGTCGGACCCCGCATCGGGCTCGGTGATCGCGATCGACGCGGTGCGCTCGCCGGATACGCACGGCAGGAGCCAGCGTTTCTTTTGCGCGTCGTCGCCGGCAAGCAGCGACTCGTAGATGTTGCCGAAGGCGCGGCGGATGAGGATGTCCTTGGTGTGCCCGAACTGCTCCTCGACCAGCATCGTGTCGACCGCGGATAGCCCGCCGCCGCCGTACTCGCTCGGAATGTTGGTCGCGTACAGGCCGAGCGCCCGCGATTTGTCGAAGATCGCCTTCGCCTTCGCCGGGTCGAGGCCGCCGGTGGCCTCGATCTCCTCTTCGAGCGGGATGAGTTCGTCGTAGACGAAGCGCCGCGCGGTGGCGACGATCATCGTCTGTTCTTCGGTCAGGTCGAAATGCATCACAGGCTCCGTGAGGACGTCCGGAAGGCGCCGGGGACCGCCGCACATTGAAGCACCGCCGTCATGGACTGTCGATGATGGCCGCCATGCGCGGACGCGATTCCGGTCGCCTGGCGCCCTCGAAATCGGCCGGGTCGCTGTGGTACCATTTCACCCTCCCGGCGGTCGCCAGGCGCGCATTCGGTGGCGCACGAAACGGGTTTTGCGCCCGTAGCTCATCCGGATAGAGCACCGGCCTTCTAAGCCGGGGGTAACAGGTTCGAGTCCTGTCGGGCGCGCCATGCAGGCCGCAACGCACGGGGAGAGCCGATCACGCGAGTGACCGGACCCGAACACAGTATCGATGGTGGCTGTAGCTCAGGGGTAGAGTCCCGGATTGTGATTCCGGTTGTCGTGGGTTCGAATCCCATCAGCCACCCCACCCCCTTTTCCCTGCCCGATCAATCGGGCTTGATGTTGGCTGCCGTGACGATCGTCTGGTAGCGGGCCACTTCGCTGTCGATGAATTTCGCGAAGTCGGCCGAGTTGCGATACACCGCCTCGAACCCCTGCGCCGACATGCGCTCTTTCCAGGCGGGCGTGGCGACGATGCGCTGCACGGTCGTCTCGAGCTTCTGGCGGATCGGCGCCGCCAGGTTCGCTGGAGCCCACAGCCCGTACCAGGCGTAGAACTCGAAGTCCTTGAAGCCCGATTCGCGCATCGTCGGCACGTCCGGCAATAGCGCGCTGCGTTCGCGGCCGGTGATGGCGAGCGCGCGCAGCTTGTTCGCCTTCACCAGCGGCATCGAGGTCAGGATCGCATCCATCTTGGCGGAGACCTGGCCCCCCATGAGGTCGGACAACGCGGGCGCGCCACCCTTGTAGAGCGCGATCGGGATCCCCGGTTGCTTGATCTCGTAGAGGAAGTACGCCGAAAGACAATCCGGCGCGCGAATCGGCGCCGGCTACGTCCCCCAGCGAGCATGCGCAGCCTTCCGAGCAATCTCCGAGCGCTGCTCCGGAGTCAGACTCTTCGCCCGCTTAACACCACCCTTCAAGCCGCCGCGTCGACCGGCCTCCGCGGCCTCTTGATCCTTGTTGTTCGCGGGCTCGATGGCCTGCCCAGTCGCAATGTCTCCTATCGCTTTGGCAAGCTGGATCGGGTCGCGGGGACGCTTCGGCTTCATGCGAAGCATGTTAGCACCGCGATCCTAG
>JADZAQ010000156.1 GCA_020852555.1 Burkholderiales bacterium | reverse complement strand
ATCATCCCCGCCGGCCTCGAAATGATGGACCAGCCGGCGACGCGGGCGGTCGAGCAGTTCGTGCACGCCGACTATCCGCTCGATGCGGCGGCGGTCCTCCTGGTCGAGACCGACGGCACCGCCGACGAGGTCGCCGCGGAGATGGCCGAGATTCGCGAGGTCCTCACCAAGGCAGGGGCGACCGGCATCCGCGTGTCGCGCGACGAGGCGCAGCGCCTGCTCTTCTGGTCGGGGCGCAAGGCGGCCTTCCCGGCGGTGGGTCGCATCTCGCCCGACTACTACTGCATGGACGGCACCATCCCCCGCAAGGCGCTGCCGCGCGTGCTGCAGGCGATCGCGCAGTGGTCCGCCGAGTACGGCCTGCCGTGCGCCAACGTCTTTCACGCCGGCGACGGAAACCTGCATCCGCTCATCCTCTTCGATGCCAACAAGCCGGGGGAGACCGAGCGCACGATCGAGTTCGGCGATCGCATCCTGGAGTTGTGCATCGAGGTCGGCGGCACGGTCACCGGCGAGCACGGCGTGGGAGTGGAGAAGCTCTCGCCGATGTGCCGGCAGTTCGGGGCGGCGGAACTCACGCGCTTCCATGCGATCAAGGAGGCCTTCGACGAATTTCGCCTCCTCAATCCGGGCAAGGCGGTGCCGACGCTGCATCGCTGCGCGGAGTTGGGTCGCATGCACGTCCACCACGGCGAGCTCCGTTTTCCGGACCTACCGCGCTTTTGAAGGACAGGGTGATGATCGTCGATACGGAGCACCGATCACGGGTGAGTCAGGAGCAGGTCGCCGATGTGGTGACGGCGCTCGTCCGCGACTTCGGCGAGCGTGCGAAGGTGAGCGAGGCGGTTCGCGCGCAGCACGCGCACGGCGAGGGGCTGCCCGATCCGGCGCTGCCCGACGTCGTCGTCTATCCGCACAGCAACGAGGAGGTCGCGGGAATCGTGCGCCTGTGTCACGCGGCGCGCGTGCCGGTGATCGCCTTCGGCGTGGGTACCTCGCTCGAGGGACACGTGGCGGCGCTCTACGGCGGCGTATGCATCGACCTCTCCGAAATGAGCAAGGTCCTCCAGGTCAACGCCGACGATCTCGACTGCCGCGTGCAGGCGGGGGTTACGCGCGAGCAGCTCAACGCCGAGCTCAAGGGCACCGGTCTTTTCTTTCCGATCGACCCCGGCGCCAACGCGACGCTGGGCGGGATGGCCTCGACGCGCGCCTCCGGCACCAATGCGGTCCGCTACGGGACGATGCGCGAGAACGTGCTGGGCCTCACCGTGGTGACCGCCGACGGGCGCATCGTGCGCACCGGCGGGCGTGCCCGCAAGTCATCGGCCGGCTACGATCTCACCCGACTCTTCGTCGGCGCCGAAGGTACCCTCGGGATCATCACCGAGATCCAGCTTCGCCTGTACGGCGTGCCCGAGGCCATCTCCGCCGCGGTGTGCCAGTTCCCCGACCTCAAGACGGCGGTGGGCACGGTGATCGCGGCGATGCAGGTGGGCATTCCCGTCGCGCGCATCGAGTTGCTCGACGCCTTGCAGATGGAAGCGTGCATCCGCTACTCGAAGCTCGAAGGGTACGAGGCGAAGCCGACGCTCCTCTTCGAGTTCCACGGCAGCGAGGCCGGCGTGCGCGAGCAGGCCGAGGTCATGCAGCAGCTCGCCGCCGAGCACGGCGGCAGCGCCTTCCAGTGGGCGACGCAGGCCGAGGATCGCTCCCGGCTGTGGAAGGCCCGGCATAACGCCTACTACGCTGCACTCGCGCTGTCGCCGGGGCGCCAGGCGTTTTCGACCGATGCCTGCGTGCCGATCTCGCGGCTTGCCGATTGCCTGCTCGAGACGCGCGCCGAACTCGATCGTGAGGGGGTCATCGCGACCATCGTGGGTCACGTCGGCGACGGCAACTTCCACGTCCTCCTGCTCTTCGATCCGGCGAGCAAGACGGAGCGTGCCAAGGCCGAGGCGATCGCACGGAGCGTGTCGCTGCGCGCGATCCGCATGGGCGGCACCTGCACCGGCGAGCACGGCATCGGCATCCACAAGCTCGACGCGCTTGTCGCCGAGTACGGCGAGGCGGTCGAGCTCATGCAGGCGATCAAGCACGCGCTCGACCCGCTCGACATCATGAATCCGGGCAAGACCGTGCCGCGGCAGCAAGGGGCGGCATGAGCTATACCCTCTACGTCGGCAACAAGAACTATTCGTCGTGGTCGCTGCGCGGCTGGCTCGCCGTCAAGCTCACGGGAGTGCCGTTTCGCGAGGTGAAGATCCAGCTGCGCGGCACGTTCAATCCCGACAACCGGTCGTTCTCGCCGAGCGCGCTGGTGCCCGCGCTGCACGACGGCGACGTCCTGGTCTGGGATTCGCTCGCCATCGCCGAGTACCTCGCCGAGCGGCACCGCGGCCTGTGGCCGGACGATCCGGTGGCCCGCGCCTGGGCGCGCTCGATCGCCGCCGAGATGCACGCTGGCTTCGCAGCGTTGCGTAACGAGATGACGATGTGCATCCGCGAGCGCGTCGACGTGCGCCCCTGGTCGCCGGGGCTCGTCGCCGACATCGCGCGCGTCGAGGAGATCTGGAACGAGACGCGGCGCCGCTTCGGCAAGGGTGGCCCGTATCTCGCGGGCGCGTTCAGCCTTGCCGATGCGTTCTTCGCGCCGGTGGCGTTTCGCTTCCGCACTTACGGCGTGACGCCCAGCGGGGCCGCCGCGGACTACCTCGCCGCGCTGCTCGCGCATCCCTTCGTGACGCTCTGGGAAGCCGAGGCGCTCGCCGAGACCGAAGTGATCGACGCCGACGAGCCGCGCGTCATGTATCGCGACAAGCTCGCGCAGCGCGGCTGAGGGCGTCCGGTGCGCAACGCGGCATCCGCTCGATGACGAACGTGGATTCGGCACTGGAGACCATGGCTGCCCGCATCCGCGATGCGGCAGCTCGTGGCGCCCCGCTGCGGATACGCGGCGGCGGGACCAAGGATTTCTACGGCGGTACGCCCGACGGCGAGCTGGTCGACACGACGGGCTACGCGGGCATCGTCGACTACGAGCCGACCGAGCTCGGGGTGACGGCGCGCGCCGGAACTGCGCTGGCGACCATCGAGAACGAGATGCGCGCCCGCGGGCAGATGCTCGCCTTCGAGCCGCCGCACTTCGGCGTCGGCGCGACGCTCGGCGGCACCATCGCGACGGGGCTCGCGGGGCCGCGCCGGCCCTACGCCGGGGCGGTGCGCGACCTCGTGCTCGGCGTGAAGATCATCGACGGCACGGGTGAGCCGCTCGCCTTCGGCGGCCGGGTGATGAAGAACGTCGCCGGCTTCGATGTCTCGCGGCTCATGGCCGGCGCGCTGGGCACGCTCGGCGTCATCACCGAGGT
>JADZAQ010000155.1 GCA_020852555.1 Burkholderiales bacterium | reverse complement strand
TCGACACCAGCGTGAAGTCGTGCAGGCCGGCGAAGAGCGTCTCGGCGACCACGCGCAGCGAATCGAATCCCTGGAAGATCACGATGAACGCGAGCGAGACGACGCCGAGGCCGAAGGCGACCGGCGCGCCGGTCAGCAGCACGACGAGCGTCACCACAAGCACGATCGCGCCCTGCGTGGCCGGGCTCACGATACGCGCTCCACGGTGATGCCGAACGGCGCGTCCTCGCGCGTGACGAGGCGCACCAGGTCGGCCACGCACTGCAGCGCCAGCAATCCCATGCCGATCGGCATCGATGCGTAGGGAATCCACAGGCGCGAGCGCCACATCGTGTCCGACACCCAGTTTTGCTCCCACGCCTCCTTCCAGAGTTGGAAGGTGAGCACCGCAATGACGGCGGCAAAGACGAACGAGACCACGAGTCCGAACACCGCCAGCGCAAAGCGCCCGCGCCCGCGCAAGTAGTGCGGGAGGACGTCGACGTTGACGTGTCCGCGCAGCAGCATCACGTACGGACTGCCGACGAACGTCGCGGCGATGAGGCTATAGGTGACGAAGTCGGTCTGCCAGATGGTGTTGGCATTGAGCGCGTAGCGCACGAATACCATCTGGCAGACGACGAGCACGGCCAGCGCGATGAGCCCCGCCGCGAATGCGCCGCACAGGCGCGAGACGAAGTACACGCTACGCACGAAGCGCTGCAGCGAAGCGCGGCGCAAGGCTTCCTCCTCCCGGGTCCGGCGCGCGGGCGGGGTGCGGCCCCGCCTCACGTCGCCCGTCTACTTCACGCTGAGCGCGGCGTCGATGAGCTGCTGGCCGCCCGGCACGTCCTTGGCGAATTCGGCGTACGAGCTCTTCTTGGCGATCTCGATCCACGCGTCGTACTCCGCCGGCGTCATGGTGATGACCTCGACCTTGTTGTCCTTGAAGGTCTTGACCATCTGCTCGTCGATCCCCTTGGCTTCCTTCGCGAAGTAATCCTGCGCCTTGCGACCCGCCTTCATGAGGACGTCCTGCTGCTTCTTGTCGAGCCGGTCGAAGCTCTTCTTCGACATCAGCACCGGCTCGTACATGAACCACAGCGCGTTGTCGCCGGGGGCGGTGATGCACTTGACCTGCTCGTAGATGCGGAACGACACGAAGCTCCCGGAGCTCGTATCGGTCGCCTCGATCACGCCGGTCTGCAGCGCGTTGTAGACCTCGTTGCTCGGGATCGAGACGATCGAGGCGCCCGCCGCTTGCCACATCGCGGCGAAGGTGGGGCCCGCCGAGCGCAGCTTCTGGCCCTTGATGTCGGCCGGATTGCGAATGCAGTTCTTCTTCGAGGCGATGCCGCCGGCGAGCCAGGCGTCGGCCAGCACGATCACGCCGTTCTTCTCGATGAGCGCGCGGATGTCCTGCATGAACTTCGAGTCGTTGAGCCGGATCGCCCGCTCGTGGTTGCGCACGAGGCCGGGCATCAGCGTCGCTCCGAAGGCGCGCACCTTGCCGCTCGCGTAGTCGAGCGGGAACGAGGAGATGTCGAGCGTGCCGTTGACGAGCGCGTTCCACTGCTCGTTGGGCTTGAACAGCGACGCCCCCGGGTAGACCTGGATCTCGAGGTCGACGCCGGCGGCCTTCGCGTCGCGGGCGATGATCTGCACCATCTCGTCGCGCGCGTCCCCCTTGCCGCCCGGGAACTGGTGCGAAGCCTTGAGCACCACCGGCGCCGCCGCCGCCGACATCGCGAACGCCGCCGCGGCCGCCACCGCCGTTGCCGCCACGGCAACGTGCCAACGCATGCCATTCCTCATCGTCTCCTCCTGCCGTCGTGATGGACGTAGACCGCTGTGTACCGCGGCGATCCGCGGCTGCCTCCGTTCCCGTCCGCCCGTGAACGTGGCGTCACCATGGTTTTCTGCGGGCGGGCCGGGGCGTCGACAGTATAGACGCATGTCGCCGGCCCGACGGTGCCGATCGCCCGCGGCGGGCAGGCGCCGAACGTTGCCACGCACGCCGGCGTTGCCGCTAGAATGCGGTGCTGCGGGGCGCTGCCGGGGATCGGGGCGCCCCGGTTTCCTTTGTTGCCGCGTCTTCGTGAAGGGCACGTCCGATGAAGTTTCGCTTCCCGATCGTCATCATCGACGAGGATTACCGCTCCGAGAACACCTCGGGCTTGGGCATTCGCGCGCTCGCGCAGGCGATCGAGCAGGAAGGCATGGAGGTGGTCGGCGTCACCAGCTACGGCGACCTCTCGCAGTTCGCACAGCAGCAGTCGCGGGCGTCGGCGTTCATCCTCTCGATCGACGACGAGGAGATCACCGCGAGTCAGGAGGCGAGTCCCGCCATCGAGCACCTGCGCAACTTCATCCGGGAGATCCGCTTCAAGAACGCGGAGATTCCGATCTATCTCTACGGCGAGACGCGCACCTCGCAGCACATTCCCAACGACATCCTGCGCGAGCTGCACGGCTTCATCCACATGTTCGAGGACACGCCCGAATTCGTCGCGCGCCACATCATCCGCGAGGCGAAGTCGTACCTCGACTCGCTCGCGCCGCCGTTCTTCCGCGCGCTCGTGCACTACGCGCAGGACGGCTCGTACTCCTGGCACTGCCCAGGTCACTCCGGGGGAGTCGCGTTCCTCAAGAGCCCGGTCGGCCAGATGTTCCATCAGTTCTTCGGCGAGAACATGCTGCGCGCCGACGTGTGCAATGCGGTCGACGAATTGGGCCAGCTCCTCGACCACACCGGGCCGGTGGCCGCTGCCGAGCGCAACGCCGCGCGCATCTTCAACGCCGACCACTGCTTCTTCGTGACCAACGGCACGTCGACGTCGAACAAGATCGTCTGGCACGGCAACGTGGCGCCGAACGACGTCGTGGTGGTCGATCGCAACTGCCACGTCTCGGTGCTGCACGCGATCACCATGACCGGCGCGATCCCGGTCTTCCTGCCGCCGACCCGCAACCACTACGGGATCATCGGCCCGATCCCGCAGGAGGAATTCCGGCCGCAGAACATCGCGAAACGCATCGCCGCCAATCCGTTCGCGCGCAAGCACAACGGGGCGAAGCCGCGGATCCTCACGCTCACGCAGAGCACGTACGACGGCATCGCCTACAACGTCGAGATGATCAAGGCGACGCTGGGCGACTACGTCGAGACGCTGCACTTCGACGAGGCGTGGCTGCCGCACGCCGCGTTTCACGAGTTCTACCGCGACATGCACGCGATCGGCCGCGACCGGCCGCGCAGCAAGGATGCGCTCGTCTTCGCGACGCACTCGACGCACAAGCTCCTCGCCGGCATCTCGCAGGCGTCGCAGATCATCGTGCAGAACAGCCAGACGCGGAAGCTCGATCTGCCGATGTTCAATGAGGCGTATCTCATGCACACGTCGACGTCGCCGCAGTACGCGATCATCGCGTCGTGCGACGTGTCGGCCGCGATGATGGAACCGCCGGGCGGCACCGCGCTTGTCGAGGAATCGATCATCGAGGCGCTCGATTTCCGCCGCGCGATGCGCAAGGTCGACGACGAGTGGGGCAAGGACTGGTGGTTCAAGGTGTGGGGCCCTGATCGCCTCGCCGCTTCCGGCATCGAGCGCGACGACTGGATCCTGCGCGCCAACGAGCGCTGGCACGGCTTCGGCAACCTCGCGCCCGGCTTCAACATCCTCGATCCGATCAAGGCGACGATCATCACGCCGGGACTCGGCGTCTCCGGCAAGTTCGCGAAGACCGGCATCCCGGCGTCGATCGTGACCAAGTACCTCGCCGAGCACGGCGTGATCGTCGAGAAGACGGGGCTCTACTCGTTCTTCATCATGTTCACGATCGGGATCACCAAGGGCCGCTGGAACACGCTGCTGACCGCGTTGCAGCAGTTCAAGGACGACTACGACAAGAACCAACCGTTGTGGCGGATCCTGCCCGAGTTCTGCGCGAAGCATCCGCAGTACGAGCGGGTCGGACTGCGCGACCTCTCGCAGCAGATCCACGAGATGTACAAGGCCAACGACGTGGCGCGCGTCACCACCGAGATGTACCGCTCCGACATGCAGCCGGCGATGAAGCCCTCCGACGCCTTCGCCTGCATGGCGCACCGCGAGATCGACCGCGTCGAGATCGACCACCTCGAGGGGCGGGTGACGAGCGTGCTCCTCACCCCCTATCCGCCGGGGATTCCGCTGCTCATTCCCGGGGAGCGCTTCAATCGCACGATCGTCGAGTACCTCAAGTTCGCGCGCAGCTTCAACGACGGATTTCCCGGGTTCGACACCGACATCCACGGGCTCGTCGAGACCGACGACGGCGGCAAGCGGCGCTACTTCATGGATTGCGTGCGGCAGCGCTGACGGCGCGCAGCGTGCCGTCGGGCAGGCTCGGCTCGCACTCCGTGAAGATGCGTGCGACGCAGTCGCGGCAGGTCTCGACGTCGAAGCTGGGGTAGAGCGTGGCGATCGCGTCGCCCTTGGTGGGGTGGACGTTGGCCGCGCCGATTTCCTCGAGGAAGCCGCCGCGTTGCAGCGCGGCGAGCACGCTGGGCTTGAGGTTGCAAAGATGCAGCGTCGCGCCGCTCTTGCGCACGTCGCGTGCCGCTTGCGCGAGACATTCGCACCCGGCGACGTCGATGAAGTTGACCCCGCTGCCGACGAGCAGGAGGTGCGTCGCCCGCGGGCACGCGCGGCGCGCCGCTTCGATCTCGTCGCGCACGTGCTCGACGGCGCCGAAGAAGAGCGAGCCGTCGACGCGCAGGATGTCGAGTTGCGGGCAGCGGCGCTCCGGGTCGTCGGCGGGAACGAAGCGGCGTTGCGGCGTCGTCGCGTCGGGAACGACCGGCGTCAGCGACGGATGCGTGGTGCGGTTGAGATAGAAGAAGAGCGACGCCAGCATCCCGACGAAGATCGCGACCTCGAGCGCGATGGTGAGCGTCGCCACGAACGTGACCACGAGGACGACCAGGTCGCCGCGACTGGTGCGCGCGACTCGCCGCATCTCGGCGAAATCGATGAGGCCCCAGGCGACGACGAAGAGGAGCGCCGCCATCACGGCGTGCGGGAGGTAGGCCGCGAGCGGTGCCACCGCGAAGAGGATCGCGACGAGGAAGAGCGCGGCGGCGACCGCGGCCAGGGGAGTGCGCGCCCCCGCTTCGTAATTGACGCCGGAGCGATTGAACGACCCCGACGACGGATACGCCGAAAAGAACGCACCGGCGATGTTGGAGAGCCCCTGCCCGATGAATTCCTGGTTGCCGTCGATGCGCTGGTGCGACTTTTGCGCGATGGCGCGCGCGATCGAGACGGCTTCGGTGAGCCCCAGCACCGTCAGCGCGAGGGCGGCGGGGGCGAGGCTCGCCCAGGTTTCCGGATCGAACGACGGCATCGACAATTCGGGAATGCCCGACGGCAAGGCACCGACGGTGGGCACCGACCCCCAGCCGACGCGGTTGAGCACGTAGGCAAAGACGCTGCCGCCGATCATCGCCACCATCATGTACGGGATCCTGGGGATCAGCCG
>JADZAQ010000154.1 GCA_020852555.1 Burkholderiales bacterium | reverse complement strand
GGCGCGCCGCCAGGTGCCCACCCCGCCGGCCCGCCGCCCCCCGCGGGGGATTCGGAGCGTGCGGGAGGTGGCGGAAAAAAATCCGATGCTGCTATAATCGACGACTCGCGCCCGTAGCTCAGTTGGATAGAGTACCTGGCTACGAACCAGGGGGTCGTGGGTTCGAATCCTGCCGGGCGCGCCAAATAATCAAGGGGTTGGGTTTCGGCCTAACTCCTTTTTTCTTGGGTTTCGGCATTCCGGGGGGGCCGCCGGGGACCGCTTTGATAGTGCGTGAAATTCGCCGTTCCGGCTAGCGGTGCGCTCGACGGAACGGCCGACGCGGCGCAGGTTCCGGCGTCGTGCCGCCGCGGTCTCGTGGCGCATCGCTCATCGCCTGTGGGGCGCCTGTTTCATGAAATGGGCGACGCCAACCAGCTTCTCGACGGGAACCACGAACGCGATGCCCCTGCCGGTGTCGTTCAATTGCGCGGTGCGGACGATTTCGTCCAGGATCGTGTCGATCAGGTCCGAGCGGGCGACCGTCAGCACGATCTCCTTTTCCGGCTCGATCGACATGCCGAAGATCTTCTCCTGCTCATTGATGCCCGCGCCGCGCCCGAACAGCACGGTCCCGCCGCGCGCTCCGGATTTCAACGTCGCCTCGAGCACGAGACTGCCCCAGCCCTTGCGGACGATGCTCACGATGAGAGCGGTATGCGGCATGTTCACGGCTCCTTTCGACGAACGACGAGACCCAGCGTCATCACCGACAACACGGGCGCAAGTGCGATCAACGCGACCAGGCCGAGCCCGTGCACCATGGGGTCCTGCTCACCCATGGCGGAGGATGCGCCAAGGGCGAGCGCCAGGAGAAACGTGTTGGCAAGCGGTCCCGTAGCCACGCCGCCGGCGTCAATGGCGATGCCCACGAAATCGCTGGCGGTGAATCTCAGGATGAGTACGACCAGCAGGTAGCCCGGTACCACCAGGTACAGGAGCGGTATCGCGTAGCTGATCCTGACCATCCCGACGCCGACCGACACGGCCACGCCGACGCAGATCGTGACCAGTACCAGCGAGCGCCGGATCGACCCGGACGACGCTTCCTCGACCTGGTCCGCCAGGATGCGCACGGCAGGCTCGCCCCAGGTGGTCGCGAAGCCGAGGAGAATCCCGAACGGCACCACCAGCCATTTCCGGGACAGCGCGCCGAGGGCTTCACCGATCGCCCACCCGAAAGGCAGGAACGCGACGCTCACCCCCAACAGGAAGAGGAACAGGCCGACCGAAGCCACGAGAGTGCCGGTCAGAACGCGCGAAACCTCCTTCACCGGCAACTGCAGGAACAGCACCTGGAACAGCAGGAACAGAACGACCAGCGGCAGCACCGCCCAGGTGACGCTCCACGCCGCGTTGCCGAGTTGCTCCAGCATCAGCGCGAGACTCATTGCCACAACCATCCCAGCAACAAGACGGAAACGATCGGCCCCACCGATGCCAGTCCCAGGAGCCCGAATCCGTCCGCGATGGCCGAGCGACCGCCCAGCACGGCGCTCAATCCGAGCGACAGCGCGAGCAGAACCGGCGTGGTCAGCACGCCGGTCGTCACGCTTCCGGCGTCGTACGCGAGGGGGACGAAGTGCTCGGGCGCGAGCAGCGTCAGAACGAGCATCAGCGAGTAGACGATCGCCAGCAGCCGCCGCATGGAGAAGCCGTGGACCACGCGCAGCAGCGCGACCGCGGCGAACAACCCGACGCCCGCCGCTATCAGGTAAATCAGGGGCAGCGCCCGAAAGGCGCCCTGCGAGACCGATGCAGCTTGTCTTGCGAGGATCAGGACATCCGGCTCGGCGACGGTCGTGGCAAACCCCATGGCGAAGGCGACCGCGCCGATCAACCACAACGAGCGCTGTTTCGGTAGCTCGGCGCCTATGAACCGTCCCATCGGCAGGATCCCCATGTCGACTCCTGCAAGAAGCAGCACCATTCCGGCGAGCGCGATCACCGATCCCGCCAGGAACTGGAGAAACAGCGCGAGCGGCGCGTGGACGATCGTCACCTGCAGCACGCAACCCAGAACGAGCAGCGGCACGATGGCCCTGAGCACTTCGGGCAGTCTCTGTCGCAGGAGGGCAAGCATGGCCGCGGCTGCCTACCGAAGAAGACGCCGGCGCGAACGGCCGACGAGCTTGCGCAATTCGTCGAACCCGAGCACGGCGCTCGCCATCGCCACGCAGACCAGCCACTGCTCCGGCGCCAGCGGCACCGTGCCAAACGCGACGTTCAGGAAGCCGACGTGGACGACCGCCACCTGCAGCACGATCGACAGCGCGATCGATCCCCAAAGCCAAGGATTGACGAACAGGTGGCGGAACGCGCTCACCGATTCGGAGCGGGCGTTGAAGCAGTTGAACAGTTGCGCGAAGACGAGCGTCGTGAACGCGGCGGTGCGCGCGTTGGCCAGCTCGTGCGTGCCTTCGACCAACCCGCCCGGCAGGTACAGGTCGAGCGTGAGCAGCGTCACCGCCGCCATCACCGCGCCGATCTCGAGCACGCCGGCCCACATCCGGGCGTCGATCACGCGTTCGTCGGGCCGCCGCGGCTTGCGCGCCATGACGTCGTCGGTCTCGGGATCGACGCCCATGGCGAGCGCCGGGCCCGAGTCGGTGATCAAGTTGATCCACAGGATCTGCGTCGCCAGCAGCGGCAGCACGACGGCACCGCCGGCATCCGGCCCGCCCAGGCCGATCACGCCGGCCAGCACGACGCCGAAGAACACGGTCAGCACCTCGCCCATGTTCGACGACAGCAGGTAGCGCAGGAATTTCCTGATGTTGTCGAAGATCGCGCGGCCCTCGCGCACCGCGTGGACGATGGTCGCGAAGTTGTCGTCGGCGAGGATCATGCGCGCGGCTTCCTTCGTCACCTCGGTGCCGGCGATGCCCATCGCCACGCCGATGTCGGCCGACTTCAGTGCCGGCGCGTCGTTGATGCCGTCGCCGGTCATCGCGACGATGTTGCCGTCGGCTTGCAGCGCGTCGACGATGCGCAACTTGTGCGCCGGCGCGACGCGCGCGAAGACCGAGGTGCTGCGCACCGCGGCGGCGAAGCCCGCGTCGTCGAGCGCGTCGAGGTCGGTCCCGGTCAGCGCGGTGCCGCCCGCTTCGATGATGCCGAGGTCGGCGGCAATCCGCGCGGCGGTGCGCGGGTGGTCGCCGGTGATCATGATCACGCGGATGCCGGCACGGTGGGCCTCGCCGATGGCCTGCGCCGCTTCCTCGCGCGGCGGGTCGATGATGCCGACGGTGCCGGCGAAGACCAACTCGCGTTCGAGGTCGGCGGCGCGTGCCGAGTCGATGTCTTCGTCGGCGCGCAGCGGGCGATAGGCCACCGCCAGCGTGCGCAGCGCGGCGTCGGTCAGCGAGTCGACATCGGCGAGTATGCGCCGGCGCAGTCCGTCGTCGAGCGGCACCACTTCCATTCCGAGGCGCGCGCGCGTGCACCGTTCGAGCAGCACGTCGGGCGCGCCCTTGGTGATCAGCACGCGTTCATCGCCGTGCTCGTGATCCAGCTCGATCGTGGACATCATCTTGCGCTCGGACGTGAACGGGATCTCGCCGACGCGCTCGAAACGCTGCTCGCGCCGCTCGTGCACGCCGAGCTTGCGCTCGTCGACCAGGAACGCCGCTTCCGTCGGATCGCCCTCGATCTCCCAACTGCCTTCACTCGTGCGGCGCAACTGCGCGTTGCCGGCCAGGCTGCCGCCGCTCAGCACGAGGATCGCCTCGGCGCGCTGCGCTTCGTCCTGCAGCGGCGCACCGTCGACCTCGACGCTGCCCTGCGGCACGTAGCCGACGCCGGTGACGCGCGCTGTGCCCGAAGCGGTCATCAGCCGCTCGATCGTCATCTCCGAGCGCGTCAGCGTGCCGGTCTTGTCCGAACAGATGACCGACGCCGAGCCCAGCGTCTCGACCGACGACAGGTTCTTGACGATCGCGTTGCGCTTGGCCATGCGCTGCACGCCGAGCGCAAGCACCACCGACAGGATCGCCGGCAACCCCTCGGGCACCGCGGCCACCGCCAGCGACACGCCGAGCAGCAGCACGTCCATGATGTCGGCGCTGCTGCGCACGTCGAACACGACGAACGCCGTCACGACGACGACGACGGCGATGCCGACGACGGCGATGCCGAGCACGCGCCCGATCGCCGCGACCTCCTTCTGCAGTGGCGTCGCCTGCTCTTCGGTAGCATCGAGCATCTCGGCGATCGCACCCATCTGGCTGGCCATCCCGGTCGCAGTCACCACCGCGTGGCCGCTGCCCTGCACCACCGCAGTGCCCTTGAAGACCATGTCGAGCCGGTCGCCGAGCGCGGCGGGTCCGGGCAAGGTCGCCGCATCCTTCAGCACCGCTTCGCTCTCGCCGGTGAGCGAGGCTTCCTGCACCCGCAACGCCGTCGCCTCGATCAGCCGCGCGTCGGCGCCGACGGCATCGCCTTCACCGAGCACGAGCAGGTCGCCGCGCACGAGTTGCGCGCTGGGTACACGCCGCATCTCGCCGTCGCGCAGTACGGCCGATGTGACGGCGGTCATTCGCGACAGCGCGGCCACGGCGTCGCGCGCCCTGGCTTCCTGCGCGTAGCCGAGCAGGCCGTTGAGCAGCACGATGATCGCGATCACGGCCGCGTCGACGGGCCAGCCGACGCGGCCCTCGATCAGCCAGGCGACGAGCGCGACCACGATCGCCCCCAACAGCAGGTAGATCAACGGGTCCTGGAACTGCGCCAGCATGAGTCGCCAGCGCGGTGTGGGCGGTGCCGCGCGCAACTCGTTCGGTCCGTCGCGGGCCAGGCGGCGGCCCGCTTCGCCGCTACTGAGTCCGCTCTCGAGGTCGGCCTCGCAGTTGCGGGCGACCTCGAGGGCGTCCAGCGTCGATGGATCGTCGTGCGCTGCTTGCTCGTGCCGCCCGGTGCCCGCCACCTGATCAATGGGTCGACTGTCCTCCATCCACCCCATATACACCGCCGCTGGCGAAGCTGGCCGAAGGCGAGGAGAGGAGCAACACCGTTCCGGCGATTTCCTCCAGGCGTGCCGGACTTTTGGTCGCTCGACGAAAAGCGTTTCGCCGCCGCCGTGTGGCATGGCGCCGACGCGACGCGACAGCGAAGGCCGGCAATGCGCCTATGATGAGTGCCGTTCTTGGCGCGTTAAGCGCCCGTGCCCGGGGAGCCCGGCTTCGCTGTCCCGATGGCGGTCGTGCTGAACAAATCAGCGATTGTTTCCTTGGCACGGATACGGCCAAGTCGTTCGTTCGCAAGCACACGTCGCCGCTCGGAAGAGTCCGCAAAACCTCTGGCGTCCGGGCAGCGGCCTTCCACCCGTCGGCCGATCGGCCCGCACTGCGAACGACGAGGAGAAGAACCATGCGGCACGACGACGGCGACCCGGGCCGCGACCACGCGCACCATCACATGCACGTCACTTCCGCCGACCCGCACGCGCACCAACACGATCATCGCCCGGCGCCTGCTCCGCCGCGAGCGACGACCATCGGTGCCGAGGCCGTGGAATACACCTGTCCGATGCACCCGCAGATTCGCCAGGTCGGTCCCGGCCACTGCCCGATCTGCGGCATGGCGCTGGAGCCGGTGCTGGCCACGGCCGATACCGGCGAGAGCCCCGAACTGCGCGACATGAGGCGCCGCTTCTGGATCGGTCTTGTACTCACACTTCCCGTATTCGCGCTCGAGATGGGCAGCCACGTCGTCGACTTGAGCCACCTGATCGGGCATCAGGCCTCCAACTGGATCCAGATGGTGCTGGCAACGCCCGTCGTGTTGTGGGCCGGCTGGCCCTTCTTCGTGCGCGGCTGGCTGTCGCTGAAGAACCGCAACCTCAACATGTTCACGCTGATCGCGCTGGGCACCGGTGCGGCCTGGATCTACAGCATGGTCGCCGCGCTGCTGCCGGGCGTGTTCCCGGCCGAGCTGCGCACTGCGGACGGCGCCGTCGCCGTCTACTTCGAGGCCGCCGCCGTGATCACGGTGCTGGTGCTGCTGGGCCAGGTCCTGGAGCTGCGCGCCCGCGAGAAGACCTCCGGCGCCATCCGCGCGCTGCTGGACCTGGCGCCCAAGACCGCGGTGCGGGTGCGCGCCGACGGCTCCGACGAAACGGTCGAGATCGACAGCATCCAGGCCGGCGAGCGCTTGCGCGTGCGCCCGGGCGAGAAGGTGCCGGTCGATGGCGAGCTGACCGAGGGCAAAGGCACGGTCGACGAATCGATGGTGACGGGCGAGCCGATGCCGGTGGCGAAGATGCCCGGCTCCAAGGTGACGGCGGGAACCATGAACCATACCGGCGGCTTCGTGATGCGTGCCGAGAAGGTGGGCGCCGATACGCTGCTGTCGCAGATCGTGCACCTGGTGGCGGCCGCGCAGCGCAGCCGCGCCCCGATCCAGCGCATGGCCGACCAAGTGGCGGGCTGGTTCGTGCCGGTCGTCATCGTGATCGCCGTGTCGACCTTTACCGTCTGGCTCGCGTGGGGCCCGTCACCCGCGTTCTCCCATGCGTTGATCGCCGCCGTCGCGGTGCTGATCGTCGCCTGCCCGTGCGCGCTGGGCTTGGCCACGCCGATGTCGATCATGGTCGGCGTCGGTCGTGGCGCCCAGCACGGTGTGCTGATCCGCGATGCCGAGGCGCTGGAGCGGATGGAGAAAGTCGACACCCTCGTCGTCGACAAGACCGGCACGCTGACCGACGGCCGGCCGACGGTCGTGCACGTCGAACCGGCGCCGGGTTTCGACGCGGACGCGGTGTTGCAGAAGTTGGCCAGCGTGGAGCGGTCCAGCGAACACCCGCTGGCGCTGGCGATCGTCGCCAGCGCCGAGGACCGCAAGCTGCCGCTGATACCCGTCATCGACTTCGATTCGCCGGTGGGTAAGGGCGTGCTCGGTGTGGTGGATGGCGCGCAAGTGGTGTCGGGCAGCGCGAAGTTCCTCGCCGAGTACGGGGTGGACGTGGCGAGCCTGGAGCCGGCGGCGGAGCCACTGCGAGCCAAGGCAGCCACGGTGATCTTTGTCGCGCTCGGCGGCAAGCTCGCCGGCTTCGTCGCCATCGCCGATCCGATCAAGTCCACCACGCTCGCCGCGTTGCACGCGCTGCGCGAGGATGGGGTGCGCATCGTCATGTTGACGGGCGACGGCAAGACCACGGCTGCCGCGGTCGGCCGGGAACTGGGCATCGGCGAGGTGGTCGCGGAGGTGTTCCCGGAAGACAAGGCCGCGATCGTGCAGAAGCTCAAGCGCGAAGGTCGCGTGGTGGCGATGGCTGGCGATGGTGTCAACGACGCGCCGGCGTTGGCGGCCGCCGAAGTGGGCATCGCCATGGGCACCGGGACCGACGTTGCGATGGAGAGCTCCGGAATCACGCTGCTCAAGGGCGACCTGATGGGCATCGTGCGCGCTCGCAAGCTCTCGCACGCGACCATGCACAACATCCGGCAGAACCTGTTCCTGTCCTTCGCCTACAACGTCGCCGGCATCCCGCTGGCGGCCGGCGTGCTCTACCCCGTCTTTGGGCTGCTGCTGTCGCCGGCGGTCGCGGCGGCCGCCATGGCGCTGTCGTCCGTCAGCGTGGTCGCCAACGCGTTGCGGCTGCGCGGGTTCCGGATGCAGGAACACGGGCCTGCCGATCGATGATGGGTCCGCGCGCCCCGGAGGCGCAACGACCACGTGCAATCAAGACGCGCGACGCTCACCCAGAAGGGCGGCCCGTGTCGTTGCACCTTGCATCCGTTCCAGCCACCACTGCAATGCGCGTCCTTGCCCGCGCCTTTCCCTCTTGCGCCACGCGTAACTGGCTTGCATTTGTCGCTCCGCGCGCTCCACGCGCTTCACCACCAGTCGCCCGGTGTCGATGTAGGGCTGCGCGAGACAGGTGGGCAAGAAGCCTGCTCCCAGCCCTCTGATCTGAGCGTCCACCTTGGCTGGCATGCTGGTCACGGTAAACACGTCCTGGCCGGCGAGCAGTCCGACGGTAAGGCCACTGCCGTGCTGAACGGAGTCGGCCAGGGCCACGGCTCGATGCTGGCGAATCGCTTCGTCGCTAAGCGGCTCGGGCACCAGCGCCAACGGATGGTGCGGCGCGACGGCAAATGCAAAGCGCACGGTCCCGAGCGGCTCGCGGTGCAGGCCCGCCGTCGTGCCGGCATCGATCACCACGCCAAGCGCCAGGTCCGCTTGCCCTGAGGTCAACGCTGCCAGCGTTCCGGAAAGCGTTTCCGTGCGAAGCCTGAGTTGCGTCGGCGGCTTCGACTCGAAGAACACCTCGCACAGTTCCATCACGGTGGCGCCGTCGAGGATGCTGTCCACCGCGATGGTCAACTGCGGTTCCCATCCCGTGGCGACGCGCTTCACTCGATTGGCGATGGCATCGATGTCGGCCAATAGCCGCGTCCCTTCCCGCAGCAGCTCGGCGCCCGCCTCGGTCAGTCGAGCCTGGCGGGAACTGCGATCGAACAGCAGCACGTCGAGCGCGTCCTCCATCTGCCGCACTCGGTAGGTCAGGGCGCTCGGTACCACGTTCGTGGCGCGGGCCGCCGCGGCAAAGCTGCCGGTGTCGGCGATGCGTTGCAGCATGGCCAGCGCACCGGGAGTCAACACGTCGCGGGGTGTGGGCATTGGCGGCTTTTCATTCAAATAATTCGAATGATGCCAGCAAACTGCCGGACTCCGGAAGGCGGTCAGCGCACCGAAAATCCAGTTCATCACCAAGGAGGTGCGCTTATGGTCACGCTTCGCAAGTCCCGGGACCGCGGTTATGCCGACCACGGCTGGCTCAAGAGCTACCACTCGTTTTCATTCGCCGGCTATCACGACCCCGCCCACATGGGCTGGGGCAACCTGCGCGTCATCAATGAAGATCGTGTCGCGCCGGGCACCGGGTTCGGCAAGCACGGTCACCGCGACATGGAGATCATCAGCTACGTGCTGTCGGGCGAACTCGCTCACCAGGACAGCATGGGTAACGTCAAGGGCATTCCACCGGGCGATGTGCAGCGCATGAGTGCGGGCACCGGGGTGATGCACAGCGAGTTCAATCACGCCAAGGGCGCGACCACCCATTTCCTGCAGATCTGGATCGAGCCGAACGTCACCGGCATCGCACCGAGCTACGAACAGAAGACCGTTCCGGCCGAGCAGAAACGCGGCACGTTGCGCTTGGTGGCGTCGCCGGATGGCGCGCACGAATCGGTCACGATCCACGCCGACGCGAGGCTCTACGCGGGCCTGTTCGACGGCGGCGAGACCGCGCAGTTGTCTTTGGACCCGGCCCGCAAAGGCTATGTCCACCTGGTTCGCGGCGAGCTCGAAGTCAATGGCCAGCGGATAAGCGCCGGCGACGCCGTGTTGCTGGAAGGCGAAGACCGGATCGCATTCACCAACGGCAGCGATGCCGAAGTATTGGTGTTCGATCTCGCCGCCTGAGTTCTCACGTTTGCCGGCCGTTACTGCTGTCGCGGCGGCGCGCCGGCGCTCCGGAGCCGGGATCGCTCCACCGGAATCTCGTCGACACGCGAGATATCGTTGACGCCGCAGCGCGCTTTGCATATTCGCAACGCTACCCCGAACCGTGCGCTGTAATGGGCCCACGTGACGTCGCGTCGCCACGTTGGCCTTGCTATTCTTCAATCGTCAAGCTCGGACGAGCACACCCAGGGGTTCCACCAGGCAACGCAGGCACGGGGCCGGGCTGGCCCTCGCTACCGCAATTGCCGCGATCGCCGGCTGCACGACGCCGCCGACGCCGAGCAGCGATCCGCTCGCGCGCATCGACACGATGGTCGTCATCTTCGCCGAGAATCGCAGCTTCGATCATCTCTACGGCCTCTTTCCGGGCGCCGATGGGATCGCCAACGCCACCGCCGCGCAGAAGACACAGCTCGACTTCGGCGGCAAGCCGCTGCCGTCGCTGCCACCGACGTGGACGAGCGACGGCAAGCCGGATGCACGGTTTCCGACCAACACGCTCCCCAACGGCCCGTTCCGCATCGATGCACCCCCGATCAACGGCACTTACGACAAGGTGCTGCCGAGCCCGATCCACGCGTTCTGGCACAACCAGGCACAGATCGCGGGCGGCGCGAACAACCGGTTCGCGGCGCAGGGCACCCTGGGCGGCTGGGTGATGGGTCATTGGGACGGCTCGAAGATGGAGATGTGGAAGTGGGCGCAGGAATACATGCTCGCCGACCACTTCTTCATGGGCGCGTTCGGCGGTTCGTTCCTCAATCACTTCTGGCTGGTCTGCGCCTGCACGCCGACGTTTCCCGATGCGCCGGCATCGATCCGCGCGCAGGTCGAGCCCGACGGCACGCTAAAGCGTCGACCGGAGATGCCGAAGTCCGCGATGGATGGTCCGGTGCGCGTATTCGACGGGCAGGTGACGCCCGACGGCTACGCCGTCAACACCGCGCAGCCGCCGTACCAGCCGAGCGGTGTGCCGCCTGCCGCCGGTGGCGACCTCGCTCTTGCCGACCCGAAGGGCAACCCCGTCCCGCCGCAAACGCAGAAGACGGTCGGCGACACCCTGACGGCGAAGGGCGTTACCTGGACGTGGTACGCCGGTGGCTGGAAGGCGGCCAACGCCGATGGGCGTCAGGACCCGAAGGTGAAGCGCGCGCTCATCTACAACCGCGAGCCTTCGAGCGGCAACTTCCAGCCGCACCATCAGCCATTCAACTATTTCGCTCGCTTCGCACCGGGTGGCGCGGAGCGCGAGCGCCATCTCAAGGATTACGACGACCTCGTGCGCGACATCGACGCCGGCAAGCTGCCGCAAGTTTCCTTCTACAAGCCGATCGGGCGCAACACGCAGCATCCGAGCTACGCCGACATCGCGACCGGAGACAGGCATATCGCCGGCCTCCTCGAGCGCCTGCGCAAGAGCCGGCAGTGGGGCCGGATGATGATCGTCGTCACCTACGACGAGAACGGCGGCTACTGGGACCACGTCCCGCCGCCTTCGGGGCCGGGGTGGGGTGACCGCTGGGGCCCGGGCAC
The DNA here is from genome assembly GCA_020852555.1 of Burkholderiales bacterium. Taxonomy (GTDB): domain Bacteria; phylum Pseudomonadota; class Gammaproteobacteria; order Burkholderiales; family Casimicrobiaceae; genus VBCG01. Next base: position 11,235 of record JADZAQ010000154.1, on the reverse strand, counting down.
GCGCATTCCCGCGATCATCGTGTCGCCGTACGCGAAGAAAGGCTTTGTCGACAAAACGTCCTACGATACGACGTCGGTCATCAAGCTGATCACCCGCAAGTTCGGCTTGGAGCCGCTGCCCGGGGTGCGCGCCAACGCCGGCGACCTGACGACGACGCTGCAGTAGACATCTGCGAGGCGGCGGAACTTCCGAGCAGCCGCGGACTCGCCGGTGCGCTCTGCCGCGAGATCGAAGCGGCAGAGCAGGGCCAGCAGCCGCGCGACGATCGTCGCCCGTTTTACTCCTGCTTCTTTGCGACCACCGCCGGCATCGGTGCTTCGTTGACGATCAATTGAAAGACGTCGGGCCGGGAATAGTGGCCGGCGACGTCGAAGTCGAACTTGCCGCGGCCGATCTCGTCGAGGTCGAGATCGGCGGTGAGGATCGTCTCTCCTTCGAAGTCGGGGCCGGCCAATACCTTACCCAGGGGGTCGATGATGGCGCTGCCGCCGCGCATCAGGAGCGCCTGCGGAGAGTCGCCGAGCGAGACGCGTACCGTCGAAGGAAACTCGCTCTTGCGGATGAACTGGCACGCCGAGAGGACGAAACAGCGGCCCTCGAGCGCCACGTGCTGCATCGACCCCAACCACGTGTCGCGGTCGTCGGCGGTCGGTGCGCAGTAAAGGGCGACCCCCTTCGCGTACATCGCCATACGTAGCATCGGCATGTAATTCTCCCAGCAGATCACCGAGCCGATCTTGCCGTATGGGCTGTCGACGACGGTCAACGTCGACCCATCGCCAAAGCCCCAGATCATGCGCTCGAGCGCTGTCGGCATGAGCTTGCGGTGCTTCCCGAGGAGGCGGCCGTCGGGGCCGAAGAAGAGTACGGTGCAGTAGCACGTGCCGCCGTCGCGCTCGATCACGCCCATCACGACGTATGCCCCGTGAGCGGCCGCCGCTTCCCCCAATCGTTGCGTAAGCGGACCGGGAACTTCGATCGCCGCGTCGAGGTAGAGCCGGAACTCCTCGCGGCCGGCAGGATCGCGCGCACCGACGACGAGGCCGTAGTTGAGCCCCTTCGGATAGCCGCCGATGAATGCTTCGGGAAAGACGATGACCTTCGCTCCGCGCGCTGCGGCTGCTCCGACGAGACGGACCGCCTTGTCGACGCAGGCGTTGCTGTCGAACGGCACGGCGGAAGCCTGCACGACCGCGACGCGAACGCTCCGATTCTCCTGCTTCATGGCTGTGCCTCGCTTTCCAGAACGCTGAACTCGATCGTACTCTTGCCCCGGCGCTTGACTCGGTACATGACCTGGTCGGCAGCCGCGACCGCCTGCTCCACCGAGATCGCTGGCTTCACGAACGTGACGACGCCGATGCTGCAGGTGACTGCCCAGCCATTGGCGGCGAGCGTGTGCCGAAGCTCTTGCGTCACCTTTGACACGATCTGCTGCGCGCCCCGGGTGTCCGCGCCGGGGAAGAGCAGCGCGAACTCGTCTCCACCCATCCGCGCCGCGGTGTCGGCCCTGCGGATGGTGTCCTTCAACACTCCGCCGATGTCGCGCAGCACTCGATCGCCACCGGCGTGACCGTGCTCTTCGTTGACGGCGCGGAAGTCGTCGACGTCGAGGTACGCAAGGGTGAGCGTACCGTGCTGGCGCTGCGCGAGGGCAAGATCATGCTCGAGCCTCTCTTCGAATGCGCGTCTCGAGAACAGCCCCGTCAGAGCATCGATGCGCGCGAGACGCTGTTCGCGGCGAAGACTGTCGCGCAGCCGGGTAAGGAGTGCAGCAGTGGTGAAGAGGAACCCGAACCGGACGAAGGCGTTCCAGACGGGGATCCCTGGGTGCGAGTACTGGCTGCCAGCCGCCCGGTCGACGATGTACCAGATGACGCACGCGAGGGCGGCAATGGCAACGACCGTTCGGCGCCCGGCGTACCAAGCCGCCAAGGCTACCGGTCCCAGGTAGAAAACCGAGAGCGATATTTCGTATCCCGTGAGGTAGTCGACTCCGCCAACGAGGAGGACGCCACCGACCGCGACCAGCATGACCTGCGCGCGCGAGAGGCGACTGAGGCGCTCATCGAGGTGGTCGAGACCGGGCATCAGCGGCTGGCTGGCGACAAGCGAAGCTTGCAGCAGGATGTCCGTTCGACGGAAGAGTTGAACGAAGCCGCTACGCGGAGAGGTCGCCCACCCGGACTCCACCGACTCTCCCGCATGACGGCTCCATCGCGCGATGGAGCCGATTCTGCATGACTTCGTGAGGGGTGGCCAGCATGATGGCGAGGTTTCGAGCGCACTTTGCCCGGCCGTACGACAGCCATGGCAAGCACCTGAAGTAGAAGGGCCCGCAGCCCACTTCGGGCGAATCACGTCCGTGATCATGCGCAGCGCCGCCACGGCGACCGGTTCCGCCTTCACGGCGGTGCGTGCGGATGGTCGTAAGATGTCGCATCACGCTCGACACCGCGGACGCTTGTCATGACGACCCTCTCCACCCGACTGACCGACACGCTCGGGCTCGCGCACCCCATCGTCTCGGCGCCGATGGCGTTTGCCGCGGGCGGCGCGCTCGCGGCGGCGGTGAGCCGCGCCGGCGGTCTCGGGTTGATCGGCGGTGGCTACGGTGACCCGGCGTGGCTCGACGAGCAGTTCGCCATCGCGGGTGGCGAACGAGTGGGGGTCGGCTTCATCACGTGGTCGCTGCGCAAGTCGCCGTCACTCCTCACCGACGTGCTGAAGCACCGGCCGGCAGCCGTCATGCTCTCGTTCGGCGATCCGCGTCCCTTCGTCGACGAGATCCGGGCGGCGGGTGCGGTCGTCATTTGCCAGTGCCAGAACCTGGAGCACGTGGCCGATGCGCTCGACGTACGTGCCGAGGTGATCGTCGCCCAGGGCGCCGAGGCGGGGGGACACGGGATGCTGCGCGGCACGCTGACCTTCGTTCCGGAGGTCGCCGACATCATTGCCGCGCAGGCGCCGCGGACGTTGCTGCTCGCGGCCGGCGGCATCGCCGATGGCCGGGGGCTCGCCGCCGCGCTGATGCTGGGCGCCGACGGCGTGCTGGTCGGCACCCGCCTGTGGGCGTCGCGCGAGGCTCTCGTGGCGCCGCGTCACCACGAGGCGATCGTCGACGCGGACGGTGACGACACCGTACGTACGCGCGTGGCCGACATCGCGCGCGAATTGCGCTGGCCGGCGCACTTCACGGCGCGCATTCGCCGCAACGCGTTCACCGCGCGCTGGCACGGGCGCGAGGAGGAACTCGAACGTAACGTCGCCGCCGAGGGTCCGCGCTACCGGCAGGCGTTCGCGGAAGGGGACCCCGAGAATACCGGCGTGTGGTTCGGCGAGGCAGCCGGGCTCATCGGTGCGATCGAGCCCGCAGGCGTGATCGTCGAGCGGATAGCGAGCGAGGCTTCGCGACGGCTCGAGCAGCACGGCGGTGCGGCGATCTCGCGGTGATCCCGTCACTCGCGGCGACCGACGTGCAGCGCTGCCGGGCGACGCTTACTTGAACGTGCGCGTGGCCACCGTGTTGCGGCGGATGTAGTCCCAGTCGTAGGTGACGCCCAGGCCCGGTCCGGTCGGCACCTCGACGCAACCGTCGGCGCCGCAGCAGTCGAGCTGGTCGGTGTAGCCGTTCGTGTAGACCGGGGCGACGATGTTGGGGCAGTCCGGCCCGACCAGCGCGAGTTCGTAGAAGTTGCTGTTGCGCATCGCCGACATCACGTGCCGGTGCGCGGGGCCGCAGGCGTGCACCTCGCAGTCGAGGCCGAACGCCTCGGCGAGGTGGGCGATCTTCATCGCGCCGGTGATGCCGTGGTCGTACTCGGGATCGACCCGCACGTAATCGGTGCCGCCCGCCACGATGAAGTCGGCCTTGGGCTCGATACCGCGCACGTATTCGGTGATGAGCAGCGGGGTGCGGATCATCTCGCGCAGCTTCCGGTGCGCGAACGCCGACTTGCCGTCGTCGCGGAACGGATCCTCGTACCAGAAGTAGTTGCCTTCGTCGCACGCGCGGCCGACGTACAGGGCGTCGGAGAACTTGCGCAACTGGCAGCCCGGGTCGAGCATCAGCGTCATGCGGTTGCCGACCTGCCTGGCGACGTGGAGCACGTTCTCCGCTTCGCGGCGGGCGTCGCCCTCGTTCCAGCCGTGGATCTTGTACGCGCGGAAGCCCAGGTCGTAGCACTGCTCGGCGAACGCCGCGTACGCCTCCTTGCTGTCGAGCCCTCCCTGGCTGTCGCCGAGGTACGTCGATGCGTAGACAGGAAGCCGCGTGCGATAGCCGCCGAGGAGCTCGGACACCGATGCGCCGTACTTCTTGCCGGCGAGGTCCCACAGCGCGATATCGAGCGGGCCGTGACCCATGCCCGACCACTGCCGCGCCTCGCGCTTGAGGTCGTCGAACAACCCTTCGCGCGCCATCGCGTCGCGGCCGAGCATGAACGGCGCGAGCATCTCCATCTCCCCGCGGGTGGCCGGGCTCGCTCCCCAGTTGGTCACGTATTCGCCGCGCAAGCCGTCGTCGGTCTCGATCGCGATCGCGTTCTTGACGGCCTCGATCGACCCGCCACGTTTGAAGCCCACCATCTGGCCGAAGCCGATCCGCTCGAGGTTGCGGGCGCTGAACTTGAAGTCGGTGATCTCGATCGTGCGAATCTTGCTCGTGGCCATGGCTCGGGAGAAATGGGGTGGCAGGGTCGATCAGAACTTGAGCAGCTTCGGCAACAGGAGGCTCGTCGAAGGAACGTAGGTAATCAAGGCGAGCGCGGCGATGAGTCCGAGGATGAACGGCAGCATCTCGCGCACGAGACGGCCGAGCGAGACCTTGGCGATGGTCATCACGACGAACAGCAGCACGCCAACCGGCGGGGTGAGCTGGCCGATGACGAGGTTGACGAGCAGGATGATGCCGAAGTGCACGAGGTCGATGTGCAGCGACGTCAGCAACGGCACGAGGATCGGCACCAGGATGATCATGATGGCGATCGTCTCCATGAACATGCCGGCGACGAGCAGTGCCACGTTGAGGATCAAGAGCACCACCCACGGCTCGCTCGTGACCGACTGGATCGCCGTGACGACGAGCTGCGGCGCCTGCTCGATGCCGAGGATCCAGCTGAACGGCGCGGCGGCGCCGGCGATCATCAGGATAACCGCCGTCTCGCGCGCCGTGGTGCGGAGGATCGCCGGCAGGCGTGACCACTTGAGCGTGCGGTAGATGAAGATCCCGACGACGGCGGCGTAGAGCGCCGCGACACCCGCGATCTCGGTTGCGGTCACCGCCCCCAGGCGGAAGCCGACGATGATGATCACCGGCATCAGCAGCGCCCACAGTGCGTTGCGGAACGCCGTCCACAGCGCCGGGAACGAGAAGCTGCCCGAGGTCGGGTAGCCGCGCACACGGGCGAGGACCAGGATCACGAGCGACATGGCGAGCGCCATCACGAGCCCGGGAACGATCCCGGCGACGAAGAGCGCGCCCAGCGAGACGTTCGACTGCCACGCATAGAGCACCATCAGGATCGACGGCGGAATGATGGGTCCCAACGTTCCCGCGGCAGCCGCGCACGCGGCGCCGAACTCGCGGCTGTAGCCGTTGCGCTCGAGCTGCGGGACGAGGACGCGCGTGGTCGCCGCGGTGTCGGCCACCGACGACCCCGAGATACCGGCCAGGAACACGTTGCCAACCACGGCGGTCTGCGCGAGCCCGCCACGAATGTGGCCGACGATCGCCTTCGTGAACGCGAAGAGCCGCTCGCTGATCCCCGACTCGTTCATGAGCGAGCCGGCCAGCGTGAAGAGCGGCACGGCAAGCAGCGGGAACGACTGCAGACCGGCGAACACGCGCTGCGCGACGACGGTGAGCGGAATGCCCTCGTTCCAGATGACGAGCCCCGACGCCGCGATCATCGCGATGGCGATCGGCGTTCCGACCACCAGCAGGACGGCAAAGCTGATGAGCAGCAGCGCCATTACTCCTCCACCTCGACCGCCGAAGCCACGAGATCAGGAGGCCACAGCGTCTCGCCGATCCCGTCGACTACCGCGTGGCGGGCGATGTGCAGACAGGAGAGCGCGGCACCGATCGGCAGCGAGACGACCGCCCAGGTTGCCGAGATGCGCATCATCGGCGTCTGCGTTTCGAGCAAGGTGATCGCCTGGTCCATGCCGAACCAGACGAGCCCGACCAGGGTGATCGCGGTGGCGGTCGTGGCAATTGCACCGAGCACGGAGCGCGCACTGGTGGGCAGGAGGATCAGCAACGCGTCGATCCGCAGGTGCATTCGTTCGCGGAATCCGCTGGCGAGCCCGATGAAGAGCATCCAGCTGAACGTGATGACGATGAACTCCTCGGTCCAGATCAGCGGGTTGTTCAGGAAGTAGCGAAAGAAGACGGCGGCGACGATGAGCGTCGCGATGACGCCGTGCGAGACCCAGAGGAATACGTCCTCGGCTCGCGCCACGGCGTCGTCGACGCGCTGCAGGATCCGCGCGCGCATTGCAGGCTTCCTACTTGCCGCGGACCTTGGCGATCTCGGCACGCAGCCGCTTCAGGTTGTCGGCGCCCCAGCGCGCTTCGAGGTTGGCGTAAGCCGGCTCGACCTTCGCCTGGAACGCGGCGCGGTCGGGCTCGTCGATGATCTTGATCCGACCGGATTTGCGCATCTCTTCCAGCATGCTCTTCTCGCGCCCCTGCTGCAGCTCGGTGTTCTTCGCCGATACGGCAGCGGCTTCCTCCAGCAGGATCTTCTGGTTCTCGGGCGAGAGCTTGGCGAGCGACGCCTTGTTGATGACGATGGTGTTGTTCTGCAACATGTGCCGCGTCATGGTGAGCACGGCCTGGACTTCGTAGAACTTCCTCGAAAAGATGGTCGGAATCGGGTTCTCCTGGCCATCGACCGTCTTCTGCTGGAGGGCGGTGTACACCTCGCCGAAGGGGATCGGCGTCGGCGCGGCGCCGAAGGCGCGGATCATTTCCACCCAGATCGGGCTCTCGGGGACGCGGATCTTGAGGCCGACCATGTCCTCGGGCTTGCGCACCTCGCGCTCGGTGAAGGTGAAGTTGCGCCAACCCCAATAGAGGATCTTCGACAACGGCACGATGTTGTGCTTGTCGCGCAGTTCGTTCCACAGCGGATCGAACGCCGGGCCGCGCAGCACGGTCTCGGCTTCCTTCCAGTCCTTCCATAGGAAGGGGCCGCTGGCCATCTCCAGCGCCGGCACGAGCACCGACATCACCGCCATGCTCGGTGCCGACATGTCGAGGGCGCCCTGTTTCACCTGCTGGACGAGGTCCGCCTCCTTGCCGAGCTGCTCCGAGGGATAGACGCGAATGGTCACCGCCCCCTTGGTCCGCGTCTTCACGCGCTCGGCGAGCTCGTTGAACATGTCGTTCGCGACTTCGCCGGGCGCGTTGGCGTGCCCGAAGCGCAGCGTCTGCGCCGCGGCGTACGACGGGAACATCAGCACGGCGGCGAGCGCGAAGATCGCAGCTCCGGTCTTCATCATGGTTCCTCCTTGGCGATACGTGGGTCGAGCGAGAAGCAAGCGCCACAACGCCCATTCATGGGGCGAAGCGTGCGGAACGGTCGGTGCCATGCCGGTGCGCGACGTTCTCGTTGGCACACGCGAGAATGCAGCGCGCGGGCGCACGTCGAGTCGATGCTACGGACGAGCCAAGGTCGTGTCAACCGAGCCCGCCGCGGAATCGACTCGGCATCGATTCACGGCCGCGCGTCACGTTGCGTCGCGCGGCCCTGCCTGCGGCATACTGAAACGCCGTCAATCCCAGTTCAACGCACCACCGGTTTGATACTCGGTGACCCGCGTCTCGAAAAAATTCTTCTCCTTCTTCAAGTCGATCATCTCCGCCATCCACGGGAACGGGTTGTCGGCCTTCTCGAACAGCGGGTCGAGTCCGATCTGCTGGCAGCGCCGGTTGGCGATGAAGCGCAGGTACTCCTTGAACATCGGCGCGTTGAGCCCCAGCACGCCGCGCGGCATGGTGTCCTCGGCGTAACGGTACTCGAGCTCGACACCCTTGCGCATGAGTTCGGCGATCTCCGCCTTGAACCCGGCGGTCCACAGCTGCGGGTTCTCGAGCTTGATCGTGTTGATGAGGTCGATGCCGAAATTGCAGTGCATCGACTCGTCGCGCAGGATGTACTGGTACTGCTCGGAGGCACCGCTCATCTTGTTCTGGCGGCCCATGGCGAGGATCTGCACGAAGCCGACGTAGAAGAAGAGGCCTTCCATGATGCAGGCGAAGACGATCAGACTCTTCAGGAGCTGCTGATCGGCCTCCGGGGTGCCGGTGCGGAAAGTGGGGTCGGTGAGCGTGTCGATGAACGGGATGAGGAACTCGTCCTTGGCGCGGATCGACGCGATCTCGTGGTACGCATTGAAGATCTCGCCTTCGTCGAGCCCCAGGCTCTCCACGATGTATTGGTAGGCGTGCGTGTGGATCGCCTCCTCGAACGCCTGGCGCAGGAGGTATTGGCGGCACTCGGGCGCGGTGATGTGGCGGTAGGTGCCGAGCACGATGTTGTTGGCGGCGAGCGAATCGGCGGTAACGAAGAAACCCAGGTTGCGCTTGACGATGAGCCGTTCGTCGTCGGTCAGGCCGCGCGGGTTCTTCCACAGCTCGATGTCGCGCTGCATGTTGATCTCCTGCGGCATCCAGTGGTTCGCGCAGCCCGCGAGGTACTTGTCCCATGCCCATTTGTACTTGAACGGCACGAGCTGGTTGACGTCGGCGGTGCCGTTGATGACGCGCTTGTCCTCGACGCGCACCCGCTCGAAGCCCGCGGGAACCGTACCTGCCTCCGCGGCGTCGGGGTGCACCGGGTGCGGCGGCAGCGCGCCGGCGCCGATGCCGCCGAAGGCGGCGGCACGGCCGGCGTCGAGGGTGCGCGGAGCACGATGGGGAAGCGTGGCGGAAGTGTCGTCGTCGAAATTGAGCATGGTGTGTCGGGCAGGTGAACGGTGGGTCTCGGGGACGAGCGCCGGAGGATGCTGCGAGCCTCCGGCGCCCGTCGATCAGTGCATTTCCTTCAGGCGCTCGTAGAGGAACTCGGGCGCGAAGTCGACGCCGTCCGGCCAGGCGATCGAGGCGAGCCCATAGTCGAGGTAGAACGCTCCGAAGCGCTCCCGGTCGCGCAGCGGCGAGTGGTCGTCGCCGTGCAGCTCATCCGCGAGATCGACGACCCCCTTGCGGCCATCGTTGAACTCGAGCCACACCTTGTAGTCTCCGAGGTAACGCGCTTCCACGACGTGGCACGGTTGCGATTCATAGCGAGGCAAGGGGCCCTCCTTTCGCGTTACGGACGAAAAACCGGGGGAGCGACGCGAGACTCGGTCGCGCGGCTTGCACCGGGGGTGACCCGGCAGGCGGTGCGCGACCGTGAGTGACGTCACTGACAGGCTTCGCACGTGGGGTCGTCGATGGCGCAGGCTTTGGGGGCGATGACATCGACGGCAGTGGCAGTCGGTGCGGCGCTGCCGGTGGCAGCATTCAGCGCCGCACCACCATTTGCCGCCACTGCATTGAGCTCGCCGCCGCGTCCGGTCGATTTCTCCGCCGACGTGGCGGCGAGCGAACGCAGGTAGTACGTCGTCTTCAAGCCGCGCAGCCAGGCGAGCTTGTAGGTGTCGTCGAGCTTCTTGCCGGACACGCCCGCCATGTAGATGTTGAGGCTCTGCGCCTGGTCGATCCACTTCTGGCGGCGCGCGCCGGCCTCGACGAGCCAGCGCGGCTCGACTTCGAAGGCGGTGGCGTACAGCGCGCGCAGCTCGGCGGGGACGCGATCGATCCGCGCGAGCGAGCCGTCGAAATACTTGAGGTCGGAGGCCATCACCTCGTCCCACTGGCCGATCGCCTTCAGGTCGTTGACCAGCTGCTCGTTGACCACCGTGAATTCACCCGAGAGGTTCGACTTCACGTAGATGTTCTGGTATTCCGGTTCGATCGACGCCGCCACGCCGACGATATTGGAGATCGTCGCGGTGGGCGCGATGGCGACACAGTTCGAGTTGCGCATGCCGTGCTGACTGATGCGCTCGCGCAGCGCCCCCCAGTCGAGCGACGACGACGTGTCGGCCTCGAGGTAGCCGCCGCGCTCCTCGGCGAGCAGGGTGAGCGAGTCCTGCGGCAGGATGCCCCGATCCCACAGCGACCCTGCGTACGACGAGTAGCGGCCGCGCTCCTCGGCCAACTCGGTGGACGCCCAGTAGGCGTAGTGGCAAACCGCTTCCATCGAGCGGTCGGCGAAGGCGACCGCCTCGTTCGAGGCGTACGGCGTGCGCGTGAGGTGCAGGCAGTCCTGGAAGCCCATGATGCCGAGCCCGACCGGACGATGCCGCAGGTTGCTGTCGCGCGCTTTCTTGACCGCGTAGTAGTTGATGTCGATCACGTTATCGAGCATGCGCATCGCGGTGCGGATCGTTTGTCGCAGCTTGGCGTGGTCGAGCTGCCAGCCGTCCGCGGTCTTGCGCATGTGCGCGGGGAGGTTGACCGACCCCAGATTGCAGACCGCGATCTCGGTCTCGCTGGTATTGAGCGTGATCTCGGTGCACAGGTTCGAGCTGTGCACGGTGCCGACGTGCGACTGCGGCGAGCGCACGTTGCAGGCATCCTTGAAGGTGATCCACGGATGCCCGGTCTCGAAGAGCATCGACAGCATCTTCCGCCACAGCGCGACCGCCGGAAGGCGCTTGAAGAGCTTGAGATCGCCACGCGCGGCACGTTCCTCGTGGCGCAGGTACGCTTCCTCGAAGGCGCGCCCCCACTTGTCGTGCAGGTCGGGCACGTCCGCGGGTGAGAAGAGCGTCCAGTCGCCACCTTCCATCACGCGCTTCATGAACAGATCCGGAACCCAGTTCGCGGTGTTCATGTCGTGCGTGCGGCGCCGGTCGTCACCGGTGTTCTTGCGCAGCTCGAGGAACTCCTCGATGTCGAGGTGCCAGGTTTCGAGGTACGCGCAGACGGCGCCCTTGCGCTTGCCACCGTTGTGTGCGAGCCCCGCTACCGTCTGGTACGACTCGACGCCGTCGACCTTGAGATCGACCACCAGCGGCTTCGGGGTGATGGGGGTCACGCTGCGCACCCGCGAGAAGAGCGTACCGCCGATCGTCAGCCAATTGCGCTTGGTGACCGGGCGAGCGCCAACGAGCGCCGCGATCTCGGCCACTGCCGGGATGCGCAAGTCGTAGGCCTTGGTGGTGCCGGCGAAGTG
>JADZAQ010000153.1 GCA_020852555.1 Burkholderiales bacterium | reverse complement strand
TCTGGGGCTGGTGTCGCTGCTCGATACGGTGCAGCGCCTTCAGCGCACTTCATGAACCGCCGTATGCGGAACCGCACGTACGGTGGTGTGGGAGGGCGGCGGGCGTGAGCCCGCCCCCTACCCGATGTGCCCCTCATTCGGTGCCCCTCATTCGCTCCGGCGGCGCGCACGCCGCCGGGCAGCGGTGGCGAAAGCCTACCCAAGCCTACCCGCCGGCCTGCCCCGCGACCTTGATCGCCGGCGCGCCGCGGGCATGCCCCGTCGCCGACTTCACCGTCGACGCCGTGCGCGCCGATCCCGTTGTGGACTTGGTGACGCCCTTCGATCTGGTGGCGCCCTTCGATTTGGTCGACGACGCCACGGCGGTTCTGGTCTTGGCTTGCCGCCCCGCACCGCGCGTGGCGACGGCGTGCTTCGGCGTCCCACCGGCGCGGGCGACGGGAACGACGTCGCTCGTCACGCGCAGCCGCTGCCCGATCTTCACGCGCTCGTTCGCGAGCCCGTTCCAGGCCTTGACCTCCGCCGCCGTCACGCCGTACCGCGCCGCCACGCGGGTCAGCGTATCGCCGCGCTGCACGGTGTAGTAGGACGTGCGCCCCGCGGGTACCGTGGTGAATACCGCCTGGTCGAGGGTATCGCTCGTCGCCTGCGAAGGCCGCTCGGCCGGCACCAGGAGCATGTGGCCGGCCGGAACGTGCGCCCGCGCGCCAATGCCGTTGACGGCGCGCAGCGTGTCCAGCGACATCCCGTAGCGCATGGCCACGTGCGCGAGGTTCTCGTTGGCCTTCAGGCGGTACGCCTGCCACGATACCAGCGGCTGCTCGGTCAGCTCGAGCTTGGCCGCGAAGACCTCCGCGCGATCGATCGGCAGCAGGATCGACTGCTCGTCGGCGCCGGCGATCACCGGCCGGTTGTGCTGCGGATTGAGCGCGATGAATTCCTCGAGTGGCAACTCGGCGATCTCCGCCGCGAGCTTGGTGTCGATCTTCTTCGTCGTGCGCACCACCGTGAAGAACGGCGCGTCGGGGATGTCGGCGAGCGCGAGCCCGTACTTCTCCGGATCGCGAACGATGTTCTTCACCGCCTGGAGCTTGGGCAGGTAGTTGCGCGTTTCGTCCGGCATCGCGAGCGCTTCGTAGGTTGCCGGCAACCCTTTGGTGGCATTCTTCGCGAGCGCCCGAGCGACGTTGCCCTCGCCCCAGTTGTAACCGGCGAGCGCGAGTTGCCAGTCGTCGAAGTCGTCGTGCAGCTTCGTCAGATAGGTCAGCGCCTTGTCGGTGGCGGCGATCACGTCCCGACGCGAATCCATCCAGAAATTCTGCGTGAGACCGTAGTGCTTGCCCGTCGCCGGCATGAACTGCCAGATGCCAGCGGCCCGGGCAGTCGACAATGCCACCGGGTTGAACGCGCTCTCGACCATCGGCAGGAGCGCGATCTCGCTCGGCATCTGGCGCGCCTCGACCTCGGTCACGATGTGATAGAGGTAGCGCCGGCTGCGCTCGACCATCCGCGCGACGTAGTCCGGCCGCTGCGCGTACCACTGCTCCCACTTCTCGACGAGCGGCCCCTCGATGTCGGGTATCGCGTAGCCGGCGATCACCCGGTCCCACAGGTCGCCCGATGGAATGGGCAGCGGCTCGAGTTCGGCTACCGCCCAACTCGCGAAGAGCTTGGGTTGGCGCGGCTTGATGGGCTCCAGATCGGGGATCGCGGCGACCCGCGACGGGGCAGCGGAAGCGGCGGCGACCTCGGGGCCGGCGGCCGGCGCCTCGAGCGACGGAGTGGGGGAGGTCGCGCACGCCGCGAGCAGCGCCGTGACCGTGGCGATCAGTATCGAATGCAAGCGCAATTGCGGGTTCTCATGGTTGGGCTCGACCTTCCCCGGGGTGGAGCCTGTGGTGTCGGGGGCGACGCGGCATGGTAGGCGCGGACCCGCCGAGCGTCAACAGCACGGTGCCGGCGGCAGCGGCAGCGTCGATCGGTCACCGCGCGCTGACGGCGGCGCGAATAGCCTCTCGATTCGACGCCGCAAGCCCCACTGCGCACCGTCATCGGAATTCATTTTTCCACGCGCGCAGCACCGCGAAGCTCTCCACTTCGTCGACGATCGGATGCCCCGCGTGCGCCGCGGCCGCGGCGCGCACGACAGGGTGCCCGGCGCGCAGGAACGGATTGGTCGCCCGCTCGAGCGCGATCGTCGACGGCAGCGTCGGCTCGTCACGATGACGGGTGGCCTCGGCTGCCGCCTGCCGATCCCATAGCGACGCGCGGTCCGGTTCCACCGCCAGTGCGAACCGCAGGTTCGCGAGCGTGTATTCGTGGCCGCAATACACGCGCGTCTCGCCGGCGAGCGCGGCGAGCTTGGCGAGTGACGCCCACATCTGCGCCGGCGTGCCTTCGAAGATGCGCCCGCAGCCGGCGGCAAAGAGCGTGTCTCCGCAAAAGAGCGCCGGCGCGCTCCCGACGTCGCCGACGTACGCGATGTGGCCAGCGGTGTGACCGGGAATGTCGAGGATGCGCAAGTCAAGCGGCATGCCGGGGATGGTGATCGCATCGCCGCCGCGCAACGGATGCGCGAGCTTCGGGATCGTCTCGCGCGCCGGCCCGTAGACGGGCGCCGGGTGTCGTGCGACGAGCGCCTCGATGCCGCCCACGTGATCCTGATGGTGGTGCGTGGCGAGCACCGCCGCGAGAGTGAGCCCTTCGCGTGCCAGATAGTCGAGCACGGGCCGGGCATCGCCGGGATCGACCACCGCCGCCCGCGTGCCATCGCGGACGACCCAGATGTAGTTGTCGGCAAATGCGGGGATCGGGATAATCGTCGACATGGATGCATCTTCGGGACCGGACGCGCAGGTGTCAACCGCCGCGCCGACGCTGGCCGATTGGTTCTCGACCCCGCTCGGGCGCTACGTCCTCGCCCGCGAGCAGGCGTACTTCGATCGGACCGTCGCCGACATCTTCGGCTTTCACGCGGTGCAGATCGGCCTGCCGCAGCATCGCTTCCTCGCGCAGTGCCGGATCCAGACCTGCTCGACGCTCGACTACGACCCGCCCGCCGATGTCATCGCCGATCCGCACGAATTGCCCTTCGCCGAGAGCTCGATCGATCTCATCGTGCTCCCGCACGGTCTCGAATTCACCGACGATCCGCACCTCATGCTCCGCGAAGCGTACCGGGTGGTTCGTCCCGAGGGTCAGATCGTGATCGCCGGATTCAATCCGTTCTCGCTGTACGGGATGAAGCGCTATTTCGGCCGCGAGCAGACGCCGCCGTGGAACGGCAGCTTCATCGGCCTGTACCGCGTCAAGGACTGGCTGTCGCTGCTCGGCTTCGACGTCACCGGCGGCGCACTCGATGCCTACGCGCCGCCGTTCGCGCGCGAGAAGTGGCTGCAGCGCTTCGGCTTCTTCGAGAAGGCAGGGGACCGCTGGTGGCCGATCGCTGGCGGCGTCTACTTCCTGCGCGCGACCAAGCGCGTGCTCGGCATGCGCGTGCTGGCGCCGACATGGCAGCGTCGCGAGCGCCGTGAGAAGGCATTGGCACCGGTGCGCGAGGGTTTGACCACCTCCGACCGGCTGCGCTGAAATGATCGACCCCCACGCTCGCTTCGCGCACTGCCCCCAAAGGGGGCGTGGTCAGCGGCTTGGGGCGGCCCAGCGCCGCTGACAATGGACATGCCGACACACGATAGCGCCGCACCCGGAGTGACGATCTACACCGATGGCGCATGCAAGGGCAATCCGGGAGTCGGCGGCTGGGGTGCGCTGCTGCGCGTGGGTGCGCGCGAGGAGGAGCTCTTCGGCGGGGAAGCGCACACCACCAACAATCGGATGGAGCTCCTCGCGGTGATCCGCGCGCTCGAGGCCCTCGAACAACCGGCAGCGGTGGCGCTCTACACCGACTCGCAGTACGTCAAGAACGGGATCGAGACGTGGATCCACGGCTGGCGCCGCAATGGCTGGAAGACCGCGGATCGCAAGCCGGTGAAGAATGTCGACCTCTGGCGTGCGCTCGATGCCGCGGCGGCGCGCCATCGCGTGCGCTGGCACTGGGTGCGCGGACACGCAGCCGACGCGGGCAACGAGCGCGCCGACGCGCTCGCCAACCGCGGCGTCGCGAGCGTACGCGAGCGGCGCTGAGCGATGCGGCGCGGCCGGTGCCGCGCACACGACCGCCACGACGACGACCTGACGCTACGTTCCGCCGCCCGCTCGCGCCTTCTCGAGGCGCCGCACGAATACCTGCATCTCCTTGCCGGCCTGCTTGTCCCCCTTGCGCCCGGCGACCGCGATACCTTCGCGATAGGCGACGAGTGCATCGTCGACGTGCCCGGCATCGGCCAGGGCGCGGCCGAGGAGTTTCCACGCCGCGGTATAGCCGGGATCGAGCTGCACCGCGATCCGCAAATGATCGATCGCGAGGGCGGCCTGCCCGGCCTTGAGGTGCTCGTTGCCGAGCGCGTAGCGCAGAAGGGCGCTGTCCTTGCCGGACGCGAGCATCCGCTCGAAGTTCGCGAGTGCGGCGGAGGGCGCCGTCGTCATGGATTCGAGCGGCGCCGCCGGGTCGATGCGCGGATCACGTACCGGCGCCCCGCCTACTGGCGGATGAAGTCGCCGCTCTCGCAGTCGACCCGGCGCATCGGAAACACCGCCTTGCGCGGCTCACCCCTGAGCTTGCCCTGGATCGTGGCATAGAGCCAGCCCTCACCCCCGCGCCGGTACACGATCTCCTGCGGGAAATCGTTGGCCGGATTGCTGAACGTGTACAGCGTGGCCTGCTGGTCGGGCGTGATCGCGGTGAGCTTGAATCGGGCCTCCGCCTGACCGGACGGCAGGGCGACGTAGAACACGCCGTCCGGCTGCGCCTCGATGCGCAGGTACTGGTAATCCTGCACCTTGCCCTGGTACACGGTCGAGCCGACGCCGAGCAGCATGTTGCCGCGCACCGCGGTCCACTGCTCGCGGAAGCTGCGCTGGTTCACGTTGCCCGCCCAGCAGCCTTCGAGCCAGGCCAGCGCCAACACGTCGTTGATGTCGGTCGATACCGGTTGCGCCCCCGGTGCGATCGGCAACGCCGTCACCGCGGACGGCGTGGCGGCCGCCGGCGCGGATGCGGCGGAAGACGTCGACGACGGCACCGCGGCTGTCTGGCAACCGACGATGCCGACCGTGCCCAGCACCACCGCCGCGGCCAGCAGCGAACGCCGCATCGCGCTCGTCGGCAGGCTCGTCCTAGCCACCGAGCATCGCCGTCTTGAGGTCGGCCTGCGCCGGCTTGTCGCCGATCCAGACCTTGGTCAACGCGCGATTGAATGCCGCACCGGGGATCGAGCCCTTGGCCGTGCCGTTGAGCGCGATCCTGGTCGCGCCGTCGACGAAATCGAGCGTCACCACGTCCTTCTCCTTGACCTCGCCGAAGCTCTTCATGATCGACACCAGCTGGTCGGCCTGCGCCTGCACCGCGGCGAGCTCCGCGGCAGAGTTGTTGTCCTTGAGCCCGTCGACCAGCGCGCCGACCAACTGGTCGGCGGTGAGGTCGCGCAGGATGTTCATCTGGATGCGCCGAGGCCCCTTTTCGAGCACCGCCGCCACCGTGGTCGCCTTTGCCGGCAAGTAGAGGCTGCCGACGTAGACCTTGAAGATCACCCGCGTGCGCACGCCCGCGCCGTTCAGCACGAGCTCGGTGCCGCCAACGCTCGTCTTGTCCGCGAGCTGCACGCCGCCGACCTCGACGGCCTGCGCGGCGGCGGCCACCGCAAGCGCCCCCAACAACGTGATCAGCTTGCGCATGCTCGTCCTCCTTGACAGTGGTCAGACCGCTTCGAAGATGCCCGCGGCACCCATGCCGGTGCCGATGCACATCGTCACCATGCCGTATTGTCCCTTGCGGCGGCGCAGGCCGTGCGTAATCGTGGCGGTGCGAATCGCCCCGGTCGCCCCCAGCGGATGTCCGAGCGCGATCGCGCCACCGAGCGGATTGACGCGGGCGGGATCGAGTTCGAGATCGTGGATGACGGCGAGCGCCTGCGCGGCAAACGCCTCGTTCAATTCGATCCAGTCGAGCTGGTCCTTGCGGATCCCCGTCCGGGCGAGCGCCTTGGGAATGGCGGCGATGGGGCCGATGCCCATGATCTCGGGGGGCACGCCGGCAACGGCGAAGCCGACCCACCGGGCCAGCGGTGCGAGCGCGAGCTCGCGCAGCACGCGCTCGGAGACGAGAACCGCGGCAGCGGCACCGTCGGACATCTGCGAACTGTTGCCGGCGGTGACGCTCCCCCTGGCCGCGAATACCGGACGGAGCTTCGCGAGACCCTCGGGGCTGGTGTCGGCGCGCGGTCCCTCGTCCTGTGCGATCACCTTCTCGCGCGTTACCGCACGCCGCGCGGCGAGGTCCGGCAAATCCTCGTGCACGGTGAACGGCGTGATCTCCTGCGTGAACTCGCCGGCCGCCTGCGCGGCCAGCGCGCGCCGGTGCGACTCGGCGGCAAAGGCATCCTGCGTCTCGCGAGTCACCTTCCATTGCGTCGCGACGCGTTCGGCGGTGAGACCCATCCCGTAGGCGATGCCGATGTTCTCGTCGCTCGCGAAAATCGCCTCGTTCAATGCGAGGCGGCCCGCCATCGGGATCATGCTCATGCTCTCGGTGCCGGCGGCGATCACGATGTCGGCCTCACCGGTACGGATACGGTCGGCGGCGATCGACACCGCATTGAGACCCGATGAGCAGAACCTGTTGACCGTAACCCCGGGTACGCTCGCCGGCAGTCCGGCCAGCAGCACGCCGATGCGCGCGACGTTCATGCCCTGCTCGTACTCGGGCATCGCGCAGCCGACGATCACGTCGTCCACCCGCGCGGCATCGATCGCCGGCGCCTGCGCCAGCGCGCTCGTGAGCACGTGCGCGAGCAGCGTGTCGGGGCGCGTGAATTTGAACATGCCGCGCGGCGCCTTGCCCACCGCGGTGCGGGTGGCGGCGACGATATAGGCGTCCTGGAGTTGTCTCGTCATGAGGTGATCCGGATGCGGAAGGTGCCAGCGCCGCGTCAGTTGCGCAGCGGCTTGCCGGTGGCGAGCGTGTGCGCGACGCGCGCCTGCGTGCGCGCATCACGCAGGAGCGTCATGAATTCGCGCCGCTCGAGATCGAGGAGCCACTGTTCGTCGACGACGTTCCCCGCCTCGATCTCGCCGCCGCACAGCACGCGGGCGATGCGCTGCCCGATCTCGAAGTCGTACGCGCTGATGTAGCCGCCGTCGCGCATGTTGACGAGCAGCATGGAGAGGGTGGCGATGCCGGTCTTGCCGACCACCGGGATCGCCCGCGCCGGCAGCGGCGGGCGATAGCCCGCGTCGGCCAGCGCGCGCGCCTGCGACCGGGCGACGTGCAGCACCTCGTGCGCATTCATCACCACGATGTCGGACGCGCGCAGATAGCCCAACTCCTTCGCTTCCAGCGCGCTCTTGGCGACGGTGGCCATCGCCACGGTCTGGAAATACGTGCGGATGAACGGCAGCGCGTCGATCTGGCTGCCGGTCGCCCCGCGCCGCACTTCGCGGGCGGCGCGCAAGGCCAGTTCCTTGCAGCCGCCGCCGGCGGGAAGCAACCCCACCCCCGCCTCGACGAGGCCGATGTACGACTCCAGCGCCGCCACGGTGCGCGTGGCGTGTAGGATGAATTCGCAGGAGCCGCCGAGCGCCATCCCGCGCACGGCGCAGACGGTCGGCACGAGGGAGGAGCGCAGGCGCAGCGACGTGTGCTGGAACTTGGCGACGATCGCCTCGACCGCCGTGAAGTCGCCCGCCTTCACCGCCGGCTCCATCGACGCCAGGTTGGCGCCGAGCGAGAACGGCTCGTGCGCCTGCCAGATCACCACGCCGGCGAGCTCTCGTTCGGCGTGATCGATCGCGCGCAGCACGCCGTCGAGCACGGCCTCGCTGATCGTGTTCGCCTTGGTCTTGAACGAGACGATGCCGACGTCGTCGCCCAGATGCCAGAAGCGCACGGCGTCGGTCTCGAAAATGGTGGTGCCCTTCGGGCGCGCTTCGCCCAGGACCGGATCGG
>JADZAQ010000152.1 GCA_020852555.1 Burkholderiales bacterium | reverse complement strand
AGCTTCTCCCGCAGCGCCGCCTTCTGCACCTTCCCCATCGCGTTGCGCGGCAGCGCGTCCTCGAAGATCACGCGCTTCGGCACCTTGAAGTGCGCGATCTCGCCGCGCAGCGCGGCGATGACCGAGGCCTCGGTCAAGGTGTGCCCGGGCTTGCCGACGATCACCGCGGCGACGGCTTCGCCGAAATCGGGGTCCGGCATACCCACCACGGCGGACTCCTCGACGCCTTCGAGTTGGTCCAGCCGCTCCTCGATCTCCTTCGGATAGACGTTGAGCCCACCGCTGATGATGAGGTCCTTGGCGCGCCCCACGAGCCGCAGGTAGCCGCGCGCGGGCCCGTCGCCCACCCACTCGCCCAGGTCGCCGGTCCGGAACCAGCCGTCGGCGGCGAACTCCTCGCGCGTCTTCTCGGGCATCCGCCAGTAGCCCGCGAACACGTTCGGCCCGCGCACCTGCACGCTGCCGATGACCCCGGCGCCGCAGACCTCGCCATCGTCGCCGACGACGCGCACGTCGATTCCCGGCAGCGGCCGGCCGACGGTCCCGCCCACCCGCGCGCCGTCGAGCGGATTGCTGGTGATCATGCCCGTCTCGGTCATGCCATAGCGCTCGAGGATCGCGTGGCCGGTGCGGCCGTGGAACTCGTCGAACGTCTCGGCCAGCAGGGGCGCGGAGCCGGAGATGAAGGCACGGATGCCGCGCACGCGCTCGCGCGTGAGGTCCGCTTCCGCCAGCAGGCGCGTGTAGAACGTGGGTACGCCCATCATCACCGTCGCGCGCGGCAGGAGCGACAGCACCTCGCGCGCGTCGAACTTGGGCAGCCACAGCATTCGCGCCCCGGCGAGTACCACGCAGTGCGTAGCCACGAACAGGCCGTGCACGTGATAGATCGGCAACGCGTGCAGCAGCACGTCGCCGCGGGTGAACGCCCAGCTCTCGACCAGCGCGAGGGCGTTCGAGGCCAAGTTGCGGTGGGTGATCATCGCCCCCTTGGAGCGCCCGGTCGTGCCCGAGGTATAGAGGACCGCGGCGAGGTCGTCCGGGGCGCTCGCGACGGTCGCGAACTCGGCCGGCATCGCGCTGGCGCGGTCGACGAGCTCGTCCTGCGTGAGCACCGTCGCGTCCTTGTCGAGCACCGCGACCACGCCGAGGTTCGCTTCGTTGCACAGCACGACCCGCGGCTTCGCATCGCCGAAGAAGTAGCCGAGCTCCGCGCGCTGGTAGCCGGTGTTGAGCGGCAGGTACACGAGGCCTGCGCGCAGGCACGCGAGGTACAGCGCGATGACCTGCCAGTGCTTGGGAAGTTGCGCCGCGACCCGGTCGCCGGGCCGGCAGCCGGCCGCCACCAGGGCATGGGCGATGCGCGCCGACATCCGCGCGATCTCGCCGTAGTGGATCACCGGTCCGTTCGGCACGACGATGAACGGATGCTCGTCGCCTGGGAAGTGGCGCTCGAAAAGCGAATAAAGGTTGGCGTTCATCCGGGCTAGTCTCGATCGTCGGGATCGAGGTGGGTGGCGCGCAGCAGGCGGTCGCGCACCGCGAACCACGCCGCATCGTCCGGCACCGTCTCGATCAGGAGCTCCGCCGCGCCGCTCGCGTCGAGCGCGCGCAGGTTGGCATACAGGTCGTGCGCGTAGCGGACGGGGTCGTCGGGCGCGTTGATCCAGCGCGGCCCCGTCGGCCCGCGCAGCGTGCGCGCGAGCACTGCGGCGCCCGGATGGTCCGCGAGCGCGGCCGCGAGGTCGTGCGCCAGCAGCGCCGGCGTGCGCGGCGCGTAGTGCGAGGCGAGCGTGCCCGAGGCGCGCGGTGCGTCGGCGTCCGGCACACGCGGCGCGCGGCCCAGCACGCGGGCGATTTCCGTGACCGGCACGCCGCCCGGCCGCAACAGCACCGGCTCTCCTTGCGTGAACGCCACGATGGTGCTCTCGATCCCGACGTCGCACGCCCCGCCGTCGAGCACGAGGTCCACGTCGCCGCGCAGATCGTCCGCCACGTGCTGCGCCGTCGTGGGCGAGATGTGGCCGAAGCGGTTGGCCGAAGGCGCAGCCACACCGCGGCCGCCGTCGCCGGCGAACGCGCGCAGCAACGCCTGGGCCACCCGATGGGACGGCACGCGCAAGCCCACGCTGTCCTGGCCGCCGGTGACTTCGTCCGTCGCATGCAGCGAGCGCGGCAGGATGAGCGTCAACGGACCCGGCCACAGCGCCTCGGCCAGCCGCTGCGCATCGGGCGGCACTTCGCGCGCCCAGTATGCGACGCCGGCGGCATCCGCAAGGTGCACGATGACCGGATGGTCGGCGGGACGCCGCTTGGCGGCGAAGATCGCGCGGACCGCCGCGGGATTGCCGGCATCGGCGCCGAGGCCGTAGACCGTCTCGGTCGGAAAAGCCACGAGGCCGCCGGCGCGCAACATGCGTGCGGCCTTCGCGATCGCCTCCGGCGTGGCCGCCGCCACCTCCGTCTTCACGGGGGCCGGCTCCCAGCCGCGGGGGGCGAAATGCTAGAATTACAGTTTTGCCAGCGTCCGCGGTGCGGCGTGGTGTGGAACGAGGTAGCGATGAGCAATTTCCTGTTCACGTCGGAGTCGGTGTCGGAAGGTCATCCGGACAAAGTCGCGGACCAGATCTCCGACGCGGTGCTCGACGCGATTCTAGAGCAAGACCCGACGGGCCGGGTCGCCGCCGAGACTCTGGTGTCGACGGGGCTCGTGGTGATGAGCGGCGAGATCACGACCACGGCCAAGGTCGATTTCAGCCGCGTGGCGCGCGAGACGATCCGCGCCATCGGCTACAACGACCCGGAGCTGCGCTTCGACGCCGACGGCTGCTCGGTGATGGTGTGCTACGGCCAGCAGTCTCCCAACATCGCGCAGGGCGTGGATCACGCCTCCGACGACCACCTCAACCAGGGTGCGGGCGATCAGGGCCTCATGTTCGGTTATGCGTGCGACGAAACGCCGTCGCTGATGCCGTTTCCGATCTACTATGCGCATCGCCTGGTGCAGCGGCAAAGCGAGGTGCGCCGCGACGGCCGGTTGAAGTTCCTGCGTCCGGATGCGAAATCGCAGGTCACCGTGCGCTACGTCGAGGGCCGCCCCGCGAGCGTGGACACCGTCGTGCTGTCGACCCAGCACCATCCGTCGATGAACGAGCGGCAGAAGGAGCTTGCCGAAGCGGTCGTCGAGGAGATCATCAAGCCGGTGTTCCCCGACAAGATGCTGAACGGCGCGCGCTTCCTCGTCAATCCGACCGGGTGCTTCGAGATCGGCGGCCCGCACGGGGATGCCGGACTGACCGGGCGCAAGATCATCGTCGACACGTACGGCGGCGCCGCCCCGCACGGCGGCGGCGCGTTCTCCGGCAAGGATCCGTCGAAGGTCGACCGTTCCGCCGCGTACGCCGCGCGCTACGTCGCGAAGAACATCGTCGCCGCGGGCATCGCGCGCCAATGCCAGGTACAGGTCGCGTACGCGATCGGCGTCGCCCGGCCGATGAACGTCACCGTCTACACCGAAGGAACAGGCAAGATCCCCGACGACGAGATCGCCGAGCTCGTGAATGCGCACTTCGACCTGCGGCCGAAGGGCATCATCCGCATGCTCGACCTCTTGCGGCCGATCTACCGCAAGACCGCCGCCTACGGGCATTTCGGGCGCGACGAGCCGGAGTTCACGTGGGAGGCCACCGACAAGGCCGACGCGCTGCGCGCGGCGGCGGGGATCAAGTGATGCGGCTATTGATTGCGCTCTTCGCGGCCTTCGCGCTGGCCGCCCCGGCGGTATCGCAGCAGGCCCCGCCCCCTCCCGTCGACCTCACGAACCCCGCCGATGGAACGACCATCAGGTTGAAGCGCGGCGGGGAGCTCAAGCTCATCCTCGATGGCGCGCCCGTGCAGCAGCAGCAGTGGAATGCCGACCCCGACGTCGGCCCGGTGCTCTCGCCGATCGGCGGCAAGGCGGTCGTCCCCAAGTCGATGAACCCGCTCGACCTCACCGCCGGGCAGTGGAACATCTTCCGCTATCGCGCCGAGCAGCCGGGCAAGGTGACGCTGAAGCTCGGCCTGCAGCGTCCAGGTCAGGCTCCCGAGAAGACGGCGAAGTACGAGGTCATCGTCGAGTAGCGGGATGCGGCGCGCGATTGCCTCCCGGGCGGTGCTCGCGCTGGCGGCGATTGCGCTGGCGTCCTGCTCGCTTCCCCGTCCGCGGGACG
Organism: Burkholderiales bacterium; assembly: GCA_020852555.1. Lineage (GTDB taxonomy): Bacteria > Pseudomonadota > Gammaproteobacteria > Burkholderiales > Casimicrobiaceae > VBCG01. The sequence goes on along the minus strand of JADZAQ010000152.1, from coordinate 2,895 downwards.
AGTCGCTGCCGCCCGCGCCGGCGCTGGTCGACCTCGACAACGCCGCCACCGGCGCGCAGGTGCGTGTGGCCAAGGGGGGCGAGGTTCGGGTCACGCTGGATTCGAACCCGTCCACGGGATTCCTCTGGCAGGGCCCGCCCAACGTGGCGCCGACGCTGTCGCCGATCGGCGCGCGTGCGCACGTGCCCGGCACGAGCGACCCCAACCGGGTCGGGGCCGGCGGCAAGGATCTGTTCCGCTATCGCGCCGAGCAGCCCGGCAAGGTAACGCTGTCCTACGAGTACCGCCGCGTGTGGGAAATGATCCCGCCGGCGAGGACGGTGAAGTACGAGGTCAGCGTAGAGGAATGAAAGTAGATATGGGCTTGCGCGTCGCAACTGCAGTGCTCTGTGCGTTTGGCCTCGCCTCCTGCACGACCCTCGTGCGCGACGAGGTCGCAGCACCCCCCGGCGGTGGCGCGGTGTCGGTGCGCACCGGCACGCCGCTGATCGTCAGCCTGCCGGTCGATCCGGACACGGGCGCCGGCTGGGTGCTGCGCACGGCGAGCCCCAATCTCGCGCTCATCGGCGGGCCGGACCACACGCCGGCACCGCGGCCGCCGGGGCTCGTCGGCGTGCCGAACACCACGGCGTATCGCTTTCGCGCGCTCGATCCCGGCAGCGGCGCGCTCGAGTTCGCGTGGGTTTCGGCGCCGGGACAGGCGCCCGCGCAGCGGACCGTGCGCTACGACGTCACGGTCACGCCGCGTCCCACGATGCCGACCGATTTCTTCGGCACGGTGGGCATGGAGAGCGTGCGCGGCGGCGCGTACGCCCCTGCCTCGGATGCGCCGGCGAAGGTGAACACCACGCCGAATACTACCCGCTCGTCCGACGTGCTCGAAGGCACATCGGCGCCGAGCCCCGTCAGATACTGGACCCACTAGAAGGAAGCCATCATGGCCGAACGCAACCGTACCCGCCGCAACACCCTCGAGCGGCGCTGCCTGCCGAAGACCTTCAAGCGCATGTTCGTCGGCGCGCCGAAGGGCATCTTCAAGATGCTCGAGAAGATCAAGAAGAATTAGGCGTTCCGCCGCTCGGAAGGGGGCGATCGGCCGGGCCGTATTGCTGCATAATTCGCCCCCATGCCGTTCGCCTATTACGAGCGCCTGTCGGCCGCGCGCCAGGCCATCTATCGCCAGAGCGATGCCATCGGGGCGCTGGCGCTGCCCAAGGGCTGCCGCGTGGCCGAGTCCGTGCGCACGCTGCAGGCGGCGCTGGCAAAGGGGGACCGCGAAGCGGTGCAAAGGAGCGCTCAGCGCCTGGTCGACGCTCTGGTGAAGGGCTTCGACGTGCCGCCCGTCGACGTGCGCGTGATGGCAGTGCGCCCGTCCGACGTCGAGGGGGAACTGCATGGGCTGTATGAGCCCGACGAGGACCATCCGGTGGCGCGCATCTCGGTGTGGATGCGCACGGCCCAGCGCAAGCAGGTCGTCGCGTTCCGCTCGTTCGTGCGCACCATCGTGCACGAGTTCGCGCACCACCTCGACTACGAGCACTTCCTGCTGGCCGAGACCTTCCACACCGAAGGGTTCTACAAGCGCGAGTCGAGCCTGTCGAACGCCCTGTTCGAAGCCGCCGGCATCGTTGCGCCGGGCAACGGTGGCCAGAACGGCCGTAATCGTTTAAGATAGCTACCCTCCCCGAGGAGCGTTGCAACCCGCCGCCGGTTACCCAACCGGGCGGGCCAGGCTCGGGGGTTTCACCCCATTGCAACCGCGCTCGTTCGAAACCGCGATCCGCTCGCGGGATGACGAGAGCGCCTCCTGTTCATCCGCAGCGGCTCGCCCGACAAGGAGCGACGCATGAACGCTGCAGTTGAATCTTCGAACTTCGCCGACTTCAAGGTCGCCGACCTCTCGCTCGCCGACTGGGGCCGCAAGGAGATCCGCATCGCGGAGACCGAGATGCCCGGGCTCATGGCGATCCGCGAGGAATTCGCCCCGCAGCAGCCGCTGCGCGGCGCCCGCATCGCGGGCTCGCTGCACATGACGATCCAGACCGCGGTGCTGATCGAGACGCTGCAGGCGCTCGGCGCCGACGTGCGCTGGGCCTCGTGCAACATCTACTCCACCCAGGACCACGCCGCCGCGGCGATCGCCAAGCGCGGCACCCCCGTGTTCGCGTACAAGGGCGAGTCGCTGGCCGAGTACTGGGACTACACGCACCGCATCTTCGAGTGGCCCGCAGATCAGGGGCCGAACATGATCCTCGACGACGGCGGCGACGCGACGCTGCTCGTCCACCTGGGCGCGCAAGCCGAGAGCGATCCGTCGTGCATCGCGCATCCGGCCAACGAGGAGGAGACCGCGCTCTTCGACGCGATCAAGGCGCGGCTTTCGAAGGACCCGAAGTTCTACTCGCGGGTCAAGGCCGGCATCAAGGGTGTCACCGAGGAGACGACCACGGGGGTCAAGCGCCTGTACACGATGCACCAGCAAGGGCGCCTCGCCTTCCCGGCGATCAACGTCAACGACTCGGTGACCAAGTCGAAGTTCGACAACCTGTACGGCTGCCGCGAGTCGCTGGTCGACGGCATCAAGCGCGCGACCGACGTCATGGTCGCGGGCAAGGTGGCGGTGGTCGCGGGTTACGGCGACGTCGGCAAGGGCTCGGCGCAGGCGCTGCGCGCGCTGTCGGCGCAGGTTTGGATCACCGAAATCGATCCCATCTGCGCGCTGCAGGCCGCGATGGAAGGCTACCGCGTGGTGACCATGGACTATGCCTGCGACAAGGCGGACATCTTCGTCACCGCGACCGGCAACATCGACATCATCACTCACGAGCACATGAAGCGCATGAAGGACCAGGCGATCGTGTGCAACATCGGCCACTTCGACAACGAGATCGAGGT
>JADZAQ010000151.1 GCA_020852555.1 Burkholderiales bacterium | reverse complement strand
TCTCGATGATGCTCCTCACCGTGCCATTGCTCTATCCCACCATCCAGGCCATGGGACTCTCCGGCGTCTGGTTCGGAGTCGTCCTGGTGGTGCTGATCGAGCTCGGGCAGCTCACGCCACCCATGGGACTCAATCTCTTCGCGGTCCACTCCATCGCGGCACCTTCGTCGATCGGGGCAGTCGCCCGCGCTTCGCTGCCGTATGCGCTCATCATCGTGCTGCTCTGCTTCGTCCTGTACTGGATGCCAGGTATCGCGCTGTGGCTGCCCGCCACGCTGAAAGGCACGTGATGGGGGTGATCGACCTGCGCAGCGACTTCCTGTCGCACGACTCGCCCGCGATGAAGGCAGCAGCACGCGATGCCGCGGACTCTCGCCATTTCGGGCTGCGCGAAGATCCCTGGCAGCGCAAGGTCGAGGCCCGCATTGCGGAAATGCTCGGTCAGGAAGACGCGCTCGTCTTCCCTACCTGCACGATGGCCAACACGGTGGCCCTGCTCCTGCAGGCCAAACCTGGCGAGACTGTCGTCACGCAACACGCCGCGCACGTGCTCGTGTCGGAGGCCAATGCCGGCGCCGCTCTTGGCGGTCTTTGGATGACGAGTGTCGACACCGAGGGAGCGCTGCCACCCCTTTCGTCGTGGGATCGCGCATTCGGCAATGGGTCTGATGCGCAGCGTTCACGCGTGGCATTGGCGGTGCTCGAGAACACCCACATGCGCGCCGGCGGCGCCGCCTTGCCGGTCGAGTATGCGCATGATGTCGTGACGCTGGTACGCAAGAGAGGGGGGGCCCTCCATCTCGACGGCTCGCGCATCTTCTATGCCGCATGCGCACTCGCCACGACGCCAGCGCGACTTGCGTCCGGATTCGATACGGTCTCGGTCAGCCTCAACAAGACATTTGGCGCGCCCATCGGTGCGGCGCTGGCCGCGAGCGCCACCCATATCGAGCGCGCACTCGTACTGCGCCAGCGCCTGGGCGGCGGCTTGCGCCCGATGGGTCCAGCCGCGGCCGCAACGGTCGCCGGTCTGGACGATCTGTCGCATATCGCGACGTGCAACGCTCTCGCCGCCCGGCTCGCCAGCGCACTCGCCAACCTGCCCTGCATCGTGCCGGAGGCGCCCGCACACCCGACGAACATCGTAGCAGCCAAGGTCCTGACGCCGTGGACCGCGGCAATGCTTTGCGATGCGCTCGCAGCGGCTGGCATCCTCGCTCTGCCGATGGGCGTCAACCACATCCGCTTCGTCACCTACCGTGGGATCACGGCGGACCACGTCGAGCACGTGATCGCTTGCCTGGGTGATCTGCTGCGAAATCGGGCTCGCTGACTCACCGGATCACGACGTACGGAAAGAACGTAGAGACATGGCTTATCGCATCGGCATCGACATCGGCGGCACGTTCACGGACTTCGCGCTTTTCGACGACGAACGGCACGAGATGGTCGTGCACAAGACACTGACAACGCCAAAGGCACCCGAGCATGCCGTGCTTGACGGCGTACTTGCGCTCACCCGCCAAGCTGGGATCGTACCGGCCGACGTATCGATGATCGTCCACGGGACGACACTCGTGACCAACGCGGTGATCGAGCGGCGCGGTACGCCGACCGCAATGATTGTCACCCGTGGCTTCCGTGACGTGCTCGATATCGCGATGGAGCAGCGTTACGATCTCTTTGACCTGCGCATCCGGTTTCCGTCGCCTCTGGTGCCGCGCCCCTTGCGGTTCGAGGTGGACGAGCGCATCAAGGCGGACGGCTCCACGCTGCAACCGCTGGACGCTGATGCCCTCGTTGCCATAGAGAGCCAGTTGGCAAGCGCGGTCGCGGACCACGCGGTGCGTGCGGTAGCCGTTTGCCTCCTCCACTCGTACGTCAACCCTGCGCACGAACTCGCCGTGGTCGACTGGTTGCATCAACGCTTTCCCGACCTGCAGGTCTCCGCGTCGTCGGTTGTGTTTCCGTTTGCGCGCGAATACCAGCGCTGGACCACGGCGTGTCTGAATGCTTATGTGCAACCCCTCGTGGATGCCTACGTCGAGCGGCTCGAACGAGGTCTTGACGCCGCCGGCTTCCGGGGCCGATTTCTGATCATGAGCTCGTCGGGCAGCACTCTTACCCCGGAAATGGCGCGACGTTACCCGGTTCGCTTGCTCGAATCGGGCCCCGCGGCTGGTGCCCTCATGGCGGCGCGACACAGCGCAAGCCTGCGGACCCCGCAGGTCCTGTCGTTCGACATGGGAGGCACCACAGCCAAGGGTTGCGTCGTGCGCGATCACGTCCCGCTCAAGCGCTACGAGTTCGAAGTTGCCCGCGTGCACGAGTTCAAGCGTGGCAGCGGCCTGCCGATCAAGATCCCCGTCATCGACATGATCGAGATCGGGTCGGGCGGCGGCAGCTTGGCCGACGTCGATCCGCGCGGCGTGATCCGCGTGGGACCGCGCAGCGCGGGCGCTGATCCCGGCCCAGCGTGCTACGGGCGTGGGGGTCAGGCGCCCACACTGACCGACGCCAATCTGGTTCTCGGCTATCTCGGGCCTACGTCCTTCCTGGGAGGCAGGATGCACCTCGACGTGGAAGCATCGCGCCGTGCCCTCGCCGACCACCTAGGCGCACGATTGGGGGTCGGCATCGAGCGAGCCGCCTGGGGCGTGCACGAGACGATCAACGAGGATGTCGCCAAGGCGTTTCGCGTGCACGCGTCCGAGCGCGGAGTCGATTATCGTCGCTGCAACATGATCGTGTTCGGTGGCTCCGGGCCGATTCACGGTGCGCGCATCGCACGCAAGCTGCGCATCCCGCGCGTGATCTGCCCCAGCGGGGCGGGGGTGATGTCGGCGTTCGGTCTCCTCGCAAGTCCGCTGGGCTTCGAGGTGGTGCAATCGCTGCGCGTATCACTGGCCTCGATGACACCCGAACGCTTCAAGGAAATCATAGGCGGACTCGAGGCACGCGTTCGCGAACAACTGCTGTCCGCTGGAGGGCAGACCGGAGAATCCCACGTGCTCGTGCGGCTCGACATGCGCTACGTTGGTCAGGGCTACGAGATCGAGGTCGCGCTTCCGGAAGGCAGCCCGTGCGACGTGCTGCCGACCCTCGCGCAGCGCTTCGCCGATGCCTATGCAGCGATCTTCGGGATGAGCTTCGCGTCCCGCGAGATCGAGATCCTTGCGTGGAAAGTCGAGGTGCAGGGAGCGGCACCCGCGGCGGATGCCACCTATCGCCTGCGCACGGCCACGACGAACGGCGACGCCCTGCGCGGCTACCGCGCCGCGTACTTCCCGGACCTGCCCGACAAGCAGGACTGCCCCGTGTACGACCGCCACCAGCTTCGATCCGGCATGACGATCGACGGCCCCGCTCTCGTGGAGGAGGCGGAATCGACGTGCGTCATCGGTCCCGGCGATCGGGCGCACGTCGATGCGGCCAGGCACCTTGTGATCGACATCGCGGTCACCCCCGCGGACGCCGCGCCTGTGCCCGCCTTGCAGGAAGCGTAGCGAATCACCGCGCATTTCACACGCCCCAGCGGCCAGCCCTCGCGTCCGCCGGTTCACCATCCACACGAGGCCATGCCCATGATCGACCCCATCACACTCGGCATCCAGTGGGATCGCCTAATTTCGATCGCCGACGAGATCATCAACTCTCTCGTGCGCTCGTCCTTCTCCACCAATGTCCGCGAGAGCTACGACCTGTCGTGCGTGGTGTTCGACAGCCGTGGCCGGGCCATCGCCCAGGGTGCGTACAGCGTGCCGTCGTTCACGGGCACCGCGCCGGCAACGCTGGCAGCGATGCTGAAGCGCTTTCCGCCGGAGACCCTTCGGGCGGGTGACGTCGTGATCACGAACGACCCATGGCTCGGTACGGGACACCTTTTCGACATCAACGTGATGCAGCCGGTATTTCGCAGGGGGGTCATTGTTGGCTATTCGATGAGCATCACTCATTTGCCCGACATCGGAGGAGCCGGCTTCTCCGCAGCCGCACGCGAGGTCTACGAGGAGGGCTTGCGCCTGCCGCCATGCCTCTTTGCGCGCGAGGGTGAGATCGACCAGACCCTGCTCGAACTCGTGCGCATCAACGTACGCGTACCGGAGCAGACAATCGGCGACCTCCTCGCCAACGTCGCCTGCACATCCGTCGGTGCGCGAATGCTGAACGAGTTCATGGACGAGTATGGCCTCGAATCGATCGACCCGCTCGCGGATGCCATCCTCGGGCAGTCGGAGCAGGCGATTCGCCATGAACTCGCACTGTTGCCCGCCGGAACCTATCGCAATTCCATTCAGATCGAGGGGCAAGACGGGCCCCTCACGCTCTCCGTCGCGGTCACCCTCGTTAACGGTGAGGCCATAGCCGACTTCAGCGGCACGAGCGATGCCATTCAGCACGCGATCAACGTCCCGCTGTGCTACACGAGGGCGATGACGTGCTACGCGATCAAGTGCCTCACGACACCGCGGATCCCGAACAACGAAGGCAGCGTGCGCCCCATCGCGCTGCGAGCTCCTACGGGTTGTCTGCTCCATGCCCAACCACCCTCGCCCACCGGTGGGCGGCACATCGTCGGACACTTCGTCGTGCCTCTCATCTTCGGCGCCCTCGCCGACATCGTCCCGGATCGCGTACAGGCGGATTCGGGCATGCTGAACCTCATCAATGTGCAAGGCGCAACGCGCGACGGCCGTGGCGTGTCGAGCATCTTCTTCGCTGCGGGTGGCTTCGGCGCGCTCGCCGGGCAAGACGGTGCGCCGACGACACCGTCACCATCGAACATGACAGGAAGTTCGATCGAGATCTGGGAGGACTTGACCGGCATATTCATCGAGTCGAAAGCGCTTCTCGCGGACAGCGGCGGCCCGGGCGAGTTTCGGGGCGGACTCGGCCAGCGCATCGAGTTCGTCAACGACAGCGGCCATGCGATGTCGATCGCCTTCCTTGCCGGACGAACCGAGTTCCCGCCGCTGGGAGTGCGCGGCGGGCGGCCGGGACGCTTGCGCGAAGTGCGCGTGAACGGCGAGATCGCCGACCCGAAAGGCCGCTACATCCTCGCCCCGGGTGACCGGCTCACGACCTTCGAGGCAGGCGGCGGTGGCTATGGCGATCCAGCGCTCCGCTCCGCAGAAGCCCTCGCACGTGACATCGCGATGGGCTTTGTCACGCCAGAGAGTGCGCGGATCGATTATCGAGCGGGATGACACGGCGTGTGCAGCGTGGCGATCGGCCCACTCGTCGTGCGCTCGTCTCACCCCCTCACGGCGCGAGCGTCCCTCCCTGGACATCGTTCTGTTCGAAGAGACGGCGCACGAGCCCGGACGCTTTGGCATCGTCGATGAAGGCGTCGAGGTACGCGGCACCCGCTTCCTTCGAGCGTGCGGTGGCCATCGCCTGGCGGATCGTCATGAAGGCGCCGGGCACGAGGCGGGTCCCGGCCAGCGAGCGCACGATGCCCTCGATCTGCGGTTTGACGCCCGCCACCGCATCGACCTTGCCGTCACGTAGCAATGCGGGGACCTCGGCGGCCAGCGGCACACGCACCAGCGACGCCGCGAGTAGTTCGCGGGTGAGGAAGAGATCGTAGGCGCTGCCTTGCACGACGCCGATGCGCATTCCCTCGACGTCGATCTCACCCAACTCGCGGACCGGCGAGTCCCGCGGCACGGCGTAGACCCCCTCGATCAGGACGTAAGGTGCGGTGAACGCGAGCTTGGCGGCACGCGCCGGCTCGATCGCCATGAAACACACGTCCCACGCGTGACTCGCGAAGCCCGCGAAGACCTGTCCGGCCTGCTCGTAGGTGACGAAGGCAAGCGGCAGGTCGAGACGCCGGGCGAGTTCGCGCGCGAGATCGGCGGAGATCCCGCCGGGCACGTCACCGGGATCGCGTCGCGCGAGCACCGGATTGCCGAAGTTGATGGCCGCGCGCAGCACGCCGGATGGCGCGAGTTCGCGGGCGGCAACCGCTGCATCGGACATGCGAGTCTCCCTCTGGTGGACGACGGATTCTACGATGCGGCGCGCGTCACTCGCCGAGCACATGCAGCACGACGTTGCGCCGATGCACCCGCGTGCGATGCTCCCACAGGTAGATGCCCTGCCACGTGCCGAGCGCCGGGCGGGTACGGAGCGCGGGCGCGGCCGCCGGCGTGTCGCACGGGACACCGAGGTTGCGCGCCAGCGCCGAATGGCGGGCGCTGCGGTAAGCTACGCACCCCTCGCCGGTCAGCAGCGCTGCGGATGACCCATCCGCACGCGGATCGCGCCGGCCGGCAACGTCGGAAGACCCCGCGTGTTCGCTTTCTTCGAACGTCTCGTCGACCCGTTCCCCGAAGCGCTGCCGAAGCCGGCGCCGCGCGGCTTCTTCGCGTTCCTGTGGGCGGCATCCCACGGGCTGCGCAAGTATCTGCTCGCCACCATCTTTCTCACCGGCGCGATCGGCGCCTTCGAGGCGCTGCTCTTCGCGTTCATGGGGCGCATCGTCGACTGGCTCGCCGCCGTGGAGCCAGCGAAGCTCCTCACGCAGGAGCGCGGCACCCTCCTCCTGCTCGCCGGCGTGCTCGTCGCCAGCATCCTCCTCGTCGCGCTGCAATCGGCGATCAAGCAGCAGGGGCTCTTCGGCAATTTCCCGATGCTGCTGCGCTGGAACTTCCACCGGCTCATGCTCGCGCAGAGCATGCACTTCTACCAGGACGAGTTCGCCGGCCGCATCGCCACCAAGGTGATGCAAACGGCGCTCGCCGCACGCGACACCTGGCTCATCGTCTGCGAGCTGGTGGTGTTCATCGTCATCTACTTCGTGACGCTGCTCGCGGTGCTCGGCGACTTCGATACGCGCCTCCTGGTGCCGTTCCTGGGCTGGCTCGTCGCCTACGTCGCGGCGCTGTGGTTCTTCGTGCCGCGCTTGGGCCGCATCGGCAAGCAGCAGGCCGACGCCCGCTCGCTCATGACGGGACGCATCACGGATGCGTACACCAACATCGCGACGGTGAAGCTCTTCTCGCACTCGCGGCGCGAGGCCGCGTACGCGAAGGGTGCGATGCGCGAGTTCCTCGCCACGGTGTACACGCAGATGCGGCTCGTCACCGGCTTCGAGATCGCCAATCACGCGCTGTCGATGCTGCTCGTCATCGCCACCGCCGGGCTCGTGCTGTGGCTGTGGACACAAGGCGAGGTTGGCGTCGGTGCGGTGGCGGCGTCCACCGCGATGGCGCTGCGCCTGAACGGCATCTCGCACTGGGTGATGTGGGAGATGGCCGCGCTCTTCGAGCACGTCGGCACCGTCGAGGACGGCATCACCACGCTGTCGAAGCCACACGCGGTGGTCGACGCGGCCGATGCGAAACCGCTCGTCGTCACCCGCGGCGACATCCGTTTCGAGCACGTCTCGTTCGGCTACGGCGGGCAAGCCAACGTGATCGACGACCTGAGTCTGCACATCCGGCCCGGAGAGAAGATCGGGCTCGTCGGTCGCTCGGGCGCGGGCAAGTCGACGATCGTGAACCTCCTCCTGCGCTTCTACGACGTGGGCAGCGGCCGCATCGAGATCGACGGCCAGGACGTCGCCCATGCCACGCAGGAGAGCCTGCGCGCGCAGATCGGCATGGTGACGCAGGACACGTCGCTCCTGCACCGCTCGGTGCGCGACAACATCGTCTACGGGCGGCCGGAGGCGACCGAAGCGGAGATGGCCGCCGCGGCGGCACGCGCGGAAGCCGACGGCTTCGTCGACCAACTCGTCGACCCCAAAGGCCGCCGCGGCTACGACGCGCACGTCGGCGAGCGCGGCGTGAAGCTCTCCGGCGGCCAGCGGCAGCGCGTCGCCATCGCCCGCGTGATGCTGAAGGATGCGCCGATCCTGCTCCTCGACGAGGCGACGAGTGCGCTCGACAGCGAGGTCGAAGCGGCGATCCAGGCGAGCCTCGACCGGCTGATGGAAGGCAAGACGGTGGTGGCGATCGCGCATCGCCTGTCCACCATCGCGGCGATGGACCGCCTCCTCGTGCTCGATGGCGGGCGGGTCGTCGAGGAGGGCGACCACCAGAGCCTCCTCGCGTACGGCGGCATCTACGCCAAGCTGTGGACGCACCAGAGCGGCGGCTTCCTCGCCGACGACGCCGACGATGCCGCGATCGAGGTCGAGCAACCCGCCGGCGCCGAGGCGCTCGACGAGGACCACGCTTCGGCAATCCGTCGCGCGCGTGCTGCGAGCAGCGGGCACGACCTGCCGACGGGATCGGATCCGCTGCCGCGGTGAGCCTTCCAAGACGCGCCGTCGACGATTCCCCGCCATACTCTCGCCACCATGCCGCCCGTCACCACCGCCCTCGTCGTCGCCAACGTCGCGATCTTCCTCATCCAGACCTCGCTCCTGCCGGGTCTCCTCTTCCCGTTCGCGCTGTGGCCGATCGGGTCGGGTGCGGCCACCGGCGGCCAGGTCGATTTCCAGGTCTGGCAGCTCGTCACCTACGGCTTCCTCCACGGGGGGCTCACCCACCTCCTCTTCAACATGTTCGGCCTGTACATGTTCGGCGGGCCGCTGGAGCAGGTGGTGGGCCCGCGGCGCTTTCTCGCGTACTACTTCGTGTGCGTGATCGCCGCCGGCATCACGCAACTCCTCGTCGGCCTCGCCGCGACCAGCGTGTACCCGACGGTGGGCGCCTCCGGCGGCGTGTTCGGTCTGCTGCTCGCCTACGCCGTGTACTTCCCGCGCAACAAGCTCTTCCTCATCTTCCTGCCGATCCCGATTCCCGCACGCATCTTCGTCGTGATCTACGCGGTCGTCGAGCTCACGCTCGGCGTCAGCGGCGCGCAGACGGGTGTCGCGCACTTCGCCCACCTGGGCGGCCTCGTCGGCGGTGCGCTCATGATCGCCTACTGGCGCGGCTTTCGCCGGCGGTAGGAAGGCGCCGGGCCGCGGGTGTCGCGAGACGCACGGCGTGATGCGCCTGCCGTGCGGCTTATTCGCCGGGCGGTGCGGCGAGCACCCGCCAGATGCGCTCGGCGGCGAGCGGCATTTGCAGCGTGTCGACCGCGGCAGCGGGGCGCGCCCGATGCAGGGCATCGAGCACGGCATTGACGACCACGGGCGTGGCGCCGATGGTGCCGAGCTCGCCGACACCCTTCACGCCGAGAAGGTTGTTGGTCGAGGGTGTGGCCTCGTCGGTGGCCATGGCGAAGTGCGGAGCGTCATCGGCGCGCGGCACTGCGTAGTCCTGGAACGACCCGGTGACGAGTTGCCCGGAGTCGGGGTCGTACACGACCGCTTCGCACAGCGCCTGGCCGATCCCCTGCAAGGCGCCCCCCTCGAGTTGCCCCTCGACGACGAGCGGATTGACCACGCGCCCGACGTCGTTGACGCCCCAGTAGCGATCGACCGCGACGGCGCCCGTCTCCGGATCGATCTCGACCTCGCACACATGACAGGCATTGGGCCAGGTCGCGGCGGCGACCTCGCTGTCGGCGACGAGCACGATGCGCCGCTCGGGCTGTGCCGCCGCGAGGTCGAAGAGCCCGATCGCCCGATCGGTGCCGGCGATGCGGAAGATGCCGCCGGCGTATTCGATGTCGGCGGCCGCTGCCTCGAGCGTCGCGGCGGCGAGTTCGCGCCCGCGCTCGACGGTACGCTCGGCGGCGACGTGCACCGCCGAACCACCGACGAAAAGCGAGCGCGATCCGGCGCTCCCGAAGCCGGTACCGCGATCGGTGTCACCGAAAGCAAAGCGGATGCGCTCCGGCGCCACGCCGAAGACGTCGACCGCGAGCTGCGTGAAGGTGGTGGCGAGCGAGGTGCCCATCGGCTGGGTGGCCGAGTGGATCTCGATCGTGCCGTCGGCGACGGTCACCGTGACGCGCTCGGCGAAGACGTCGGCGCCGGTCCACTCGAGGAACGTGACGATGCCGCGTCCGCGCAGCTTGCCGCGCGCGCGACTCGCGTCCTCGCGCGCCGCGTAGCCGTCCCATTCGGCGTGCACGAGTGCGAGGTCGAGCACGCGCTCGAACTGCCCCGTATCGTAGGTCTTGCCCATCGCGTTGCGATACGGCATCTGCACCGGTCGGATGAGATTGCGCCGCCGCAGGTCGACGCGGTCGAGCCCGCACTTGCGCGCTGCCGCGTCGAGCAGGCGCTCGATGATGTAGATCGCCTCCGGTCGCCCCGCGCCGCGGTACGGACCGGTGGGGGCCGTGTGGGTCAGCACGCCGCCGATCCGGACGTCGACGATCGGCACGTCGTACACGCTGGTCGTGACCCACGGCCCGATGAGAAGCTGGATCACCACTCCCGACGGCGTCGCATACGCGCCCAGGTTGGCGTTCGACTCGATGCGCAGTGCGAGGATGCGGCCGTCCTCGTCGAGCGCCAGCGTCGCGTGCGTGGTGAGGTCACGGCCGTGCGAGGCAGCGAGAAATTCCTCCATGCGCTCGGCCGTCCACTTCACCGAGCGGGCGAGCCGGCGCGCTGCAAACGCCGCAACGACGTCCTCCGCGTAGAGCGCGGTCTTCATGCCGAAGCCGCCGCCCACGTCGCCCACGACGACGCGAACCCGGTCGGCCGCAAGGCCGAGCACGTCGCAGAGCGTGTCGCGCACGCCGGTGGGCGTCTGGCACGACGCGCGCAGCGTCAGGCGCTCGCTCGCCGCATCGAACGTCGCGAGCGTGGTGCGCGGCTCGAGCGGTGCGGGCGCCACGCGCTGATTGTGAAGGTCGAGTGTCACGAGGTGACGGCACGACGCGATCGCGAGCGCTGCCGCCGCTTCGCTGCCGTAGCTCGCGAACGCGGCGACGTTGTCGGGCGCGTCGGCCAGCACCCGGGGCGCGCCCGCGGCAAGCGCCTCGGTCACGCTCACCACCGCCGGCAGCATCGCGTAGCGGACGTCGACCGACTCGGCGGCGGTGCGCGCCGCCAGGCGCGAGGTCGCCACCACCGCGGCGACCGCCTCGCCCACGTAACGGACCACGTCGACGGCGAGCGCATGCTGCGGCGGCGCGAGTCCCGGGCCGCCATCCGGGCGCTTGAAGTCGGTCGCGTGCGGCAACGGTTTGATGCCGGCCGCGACGAGATCGGCTCCGGTCAGCACCGCGAGCACACCCGGCGCCGCCACGGCCGCCGCTACGTTGATCGCGCCGATCGTCGCATGCGCGTGCGGCGAGCGCACGAAAACGAGACACGCGGTGTCGGCATCGACGAAATCGTCGACGAACTGGCCGCGGCCGGTGAGGAGCGCATCGTCCTCGATCCGGCGTACGGACCGGCCGCTCCCGAAGCGGGCAGCGTCGGATTCGGAACGCATCGGTGGAGTTGCGTCACTCATGCTCGGTCGCGACCCTCGCGAGTCCGTCGCGATCACCGGCGAGGGGCGTCAGCGACGAGATCCGCACGCCGAGGAGCCGGATGCGCCGCGTCAGCGGCGCGCGCTTCAGGCACAGCCCGGCGGCGTGGCGAATCGCCTGCGCGCCCTGGATCGGTACGGCGAGCGTGTGGTCACGCGTCACGGTCGCGAAATTGTCGAAGCGCAGCTTCACGCCGACGGTGCGCCCCGCGTAGCCCTTGCGCGCGAGGTCCCGGGCGAGGCTCTCGCACAGCTCGGTGAAGATGGCGCCGAGCTCCGCGCGATCGCGCTGCGCGGAGAGATCGCGCTCGAAGGTCGTCTCGCGACTGATCGACACCGGCTCGCTGTCGGTCACCACCTCGCGGTCGTCCTCGCCGTGCGCGACGCGATGCAACCAGGCACCGTAGTTGCGCCCGAAGCGGTCCATGAGCCAGGTGAGGTCGGCGTGCGCCAATGCGCCGATCGACGTGATGCCGAGCGCATCGAGCTTCGCACTCGCCTTCGGACCGATGCCGTTGATGCGCCGCGGCGGCAACGGCCAGATGCGGGTGGGCACGTCCGCCGCCTTCAGCATCGTGAGGCCGTCGGGCTTGTCCAATTCGGAGGCGATCTTGGCGAGGAGCTTGTTGGGGGCCACCGCGATCGAACAGCTGAGCCCGGTGGCATCGCGCACCGCCGCCTTCAACGCCTTGGCGACGTCGCGGGCGCGCCACCAGGCGTCGACCTCGGACTCGACCGCGGCGAGGTTGCGCGCCGCCGCATCGGGCGCGTCGGCAAGGTCGCGTGGTGCGCCGCCATCGTCCGCCCCGGACAGGCGCACGTCGGACAGATCGAGGAAGATCTCGTCGATCCCATGGTCCTCGATGCGCGGCGCGATCTCGCGAACCGCCCTCTTGAAGAGGCGCGAGTAATGCCGGTAACGATCGAAGTCGACGGGCAGCAGCGTCGCGTCCGGGGCGAGCGCGGCACCCTTCATGAGCCCCTGCGCCGAGTGCAGCCCGAGGCGGCGCGCCTCGTAGGTGGCGGTCGTCGCCACGCCGCGGCCGACGTAGTCGCCCAGCCTCGCGAATTTGCGCGTGACCATCCCGGTCGTCGGGTCGACGATCTCCTGCGGCGCATGCCGGTGCCCGCCGATCACCACCGGCAAGCCGCGCAGCTCCGGATAGCGCAACAGCTCGACCGACGCGTAGAAGGCGTCCATGTCGAGGTGGGCAATGAGGCGGACCGGTGGCACCGCAAGCGGGACGAGCGACTGGTGGAACGCTGCGTCGGGACCGCGCAGACGGTGCGCCGCCGTTGGCCGAAGTGCCGCGCCGAAACGCTAATGCGACATCAGCACCGGCACCGTCATCGTCTCGACGAGCGAGCGAGTGACGCCGCCCAGCACGCGCTCGGCGAGGCGCGGCCGGCTGTAGCCGCCCATCACCACCAGGTCGGCGCTGAAATCGGCGACGCGCGAGAGCAGGAGATTGCCGACGTCGATGTCCTCGGCGATCTCGCGCCGAAACTCCGCGGTCACCCCGTGCCGCGCGAGGAACTGCGTCACGCCGCGGGCCGAGAGCACCCCGGCGACGTCTTCCGC
>JADZAQ010000150.1 GCA_020852555.1 Burkholderiales bacterium | reverse complement strand
CTGGAGCATGAACGCCGGCTACAACGGCCTGCCCGAGGCGACGGCTGCGGCCTGGCGCAACGGCTGGTTCCACACCGGCGACCTGTTCCGCCAGGACGAGCAGGGCGAGTTCCATTTCGTCGACCGCGTCAAGGACACGATCCGCCGCCGCGGCGAGAACATCTCCTCGTTCGAGGTCGAGAATGCCGTGCGCCAGTTCCCCGACGTCGACGAAGTCGTCGCAGTCGGTGTCGCCAGCGAGATCGCCGAGCAGGAAGTGCTGGTGGTCGTGACCGCGAAGCCAGGTCGCCAGATCGAGCCGCGTGCGCTGGTCGAGTTCCTGGCGCCGCGGCTCGCCTATTTCATGATCCCCCGCTACGTGCGCGTGGTCACCGAGATCCCGAAGACCGAGACCAACAAGCCCCGCAAGGTCGTGTTCCGCGATCAGGGCATCACGCCAGATACCTGGGACCGCGAGGCGGCCGGCCTTCGCCTGCAGCGCGACCGACTATAGCCTTTTGGCACGCATCGGCCGTCTCCCGCTATGGCGCGAGGCCGAATTCGAAGACGTCCAGCAGTCGTGCCGCAATCTCGCCCGGTCTCAGCGCGTCGTTGGTGCGGTGCCAGTGGGCGATCCAGTTGAGCGCGCCGGCGAGCGCGAAGGCCGTCATCTTCGGGTCGCATTCGCGGATCGAACCGTCGGCGATGCCTTCGCGGATGCGCCGCCGAAGCCCTTGGTCGATGTCGGACTTCAGTTTCTTGATCTTCTCACTCAGTTCCGGCCCCAGGTCCTGGTCTTCGGCCCGCACCATGCACCAGCCGAACTCCGAGGTGATCGCCTCGGCGTAGCCCCGGGCGGCAGCCAGCAGGCGCTCGCGGCCCGTGCCCTCGATGTGCTCCGCTTCGGCGAACACCGACTGGATCTGACCCACCCCTGCCCGAAAGCACTCGAAGAGCAGTTCCTGCTTGCTGCCGATGTAGCCATAGATGGTCGGCTTGGTGATGTGCAACGCCGCCGCGAGGTCATCGAGCGAGGTGTTGTGGTAGCCCCGGTCGCGGAATGCACGCGCCGCGGCGCGAACCAGCGCTTCACGCTTGATCTGGCGCCGCCGTTCCCGCTGCTCGGGGGTACCCCAGGGAGAAACCTGAACCGTCTCGGCGGGTCCGGCGGAGGGGATCGGCGATGAGGTCTTCTGGCGTGGGCTCATGGGAGGGCATTCTACCGCACCCAATCTTTACTCATAGGTAAATACTGCTACTATACGGTTTGAGTACCCAATCGGCATGCGCAGGGTGGGAGCGAAGCCATGGCGATCGCATCGAGCACCACACAGGAGGCTACACAGGAACACCGGCGGCCCGAGACGCCGCCACTGAGGTTCGTGACGGCGGCGTCGCTGTTCGACGGACACGACGCGGCGATCAACATGATCCGCCGCCTGCTGCAGGCGGAGGGCGCGGAAGTCGTGCACCTCGGCCACAACCGCTCGGTGGCCGACATCGTGCGCGCGGCGATCGACGAGGATGCCGACGGGATTGCCGTCAGCTCCTACCAGGGCGGGCACAACGAATACTTCGCCTACATGATCGACATGCTGCGCGAGCGTGGCTGTGATCACATCCGGGTCGTGGTCGGCGGCGGCGGTACGATCGCCCCGCACGAGATCGAGACGCTCGAGCGCCACGGCATCGAGAAGATCTACACGCCGGAGCACGGGCGCACGCTCGGGCTCAAGGGCATGATCCGGGACGTGGTCGAGCGCGTGGCGCAGGGCGCGAGCCGACGCCCGGCGTACGTGTACTCGGCGCCGACCGCGACCGACCACCGCCACCTCGGGCGGAGCATCAGCGTGCTCGAGGGCGCCGACGACTCGCAGTCCTTTGCCCGGGCGCAGCTCCTGCAGGCGATCGGGCACCATGCTCGGCGCGTGCCGGTCATCGGCATCACCGGGACTGGCGGCGCTGGCAAGAGCTCGCTCAGTGACGAGCTGCTGCAGCGCTTCTTGCGACATTTCCCGGATGCACGGATCGCGGTCGTCGCGATCGATCCGACCCGCCGCCGCGCGGGTGGAGCGTTGCTCGGCGACCGGATCCGCATGAACAGCCTCGCGGCACCGAACCTCTACATGCGCTCGCTCGCGACCCGGCGGCGCAACCTCGCGACCTCTGCGGTGCTCGAGGAGGTCGTCGGGCTCTACCAGCTCGCGGGCTTCGATCTGGTGATCGTCGAGACCGCCGGCATCGGACAAAGTGATACCGAGATCGTCGACCTGGTCGATCTGTCGATCTACGTGATGACCAGCGACTACGGCGCGGCGAGCCAGCTCGAGAAGATCGACATGCTCGACTTCGCCGACCTGGTCGTGCTCAACAAGTTCGAGCGTCGCGGCGCCGAGGATGCGCTGCGCGACGTGCGCAAGCAGTGGCGGCGCAACCATCCGGACCGGATGCAACTGCCCGACGGCGCCGTGCCGGTCTATCCGACGATTGCGAGCCGCTTCAACGACCCGGGCGTGAACCGCCTCTTCGGGGCGATCTGCGAGCGCCTGCCCGGGCTCGTCCCCGGGTCTCGCGCCTGGACGGTCGAGAATCCGGGTCCCACCGAGTTCACGTCGCGCAACGGATTGATCCCGGACGATCGCGTGCGCTACCTGGCGGAAATCGCCGCTTCCGCCCGCGCCGAGCGCAAGCTCATCGCACACCGCGTTGGCGCCGCACGCCGAGCTTACAACGCCTATGAGTCCCTGAGAGCGCTGCAGGATCCGGCGCTGCCTGCGCCGCTTGCACCCTTCGTGGATAACGCGTTGGCCACCGCCGATGCAGTGCTTGGGAAACTACGGCAGGTCTACGAGGCTGCCCTCGAGGACATCGGAGCCGAGGGTGTCGCGGCGCTGCGCGAGTGGCCGGCGCGCGTCGAGGCGATCACCGCCGAGCACTATACGTATCAGGTCCGCGGCAAGGCCGTGCGGGGCGAGAACTACGTCGAGACGCTGAGCCGCAACCGCATCCCGAAGCTGCTCGCGCCGCGCTCGGCCGACTGGGGCGAGATCCTTGAGTTCCTCTCGCTCGAGAACCTGCCCGGCGCCTATCCCTATACCGCCGGCGTCTATCCGTACCGTCGCGAGCAGGAGGATCCGATCCGCATGTTCGCCGGCGAAGGCGGGCCCGAGCGCACCAACCGCCGCTTCCACTATCTCGCCCGCGGCCAGGCGGCGACCCGTCTCTCGACCGCCTTCGATTCGACGACGCTCTACGGCGAGGATCCAGACCTGCGGCCGGACATCTATGGCCGCACGGGCAACTCCGGCGTCTCGATCGCGACGCTCGATGACATGAAACGGCTCTATTCGGGCTTCGACCTATGCTCGCCGACGACCTCGGTGTCGATGACGATCAATGGTCCGGCGCCGATGATCCTCGCGATGTTCCTGAACACCGCCATCGACCAGCAGGTCGAGCGGTTCCTGAAGCGCGAGGGTCGCTGGGCGGCGGCCGAGGCACGGATCGCCACGCTGCAGGCCGAGCTGCGGGACGCGGGCGACGAGGTGCCGGTGTATCGGGGGGACCTGCCCGAAGGGCACGATGGCTCGGGGCTGGCACTGCTCGGGCTCACCGCCGATCAGCTGGTCGCGCCCGGTGTGCTCACGGCCGGGGAGTACGAGCGGATCCGCACCGAGGCACTGCGCCAGGTGCGCGGCACCGTGCAGGCCGACATCCTGAAGGAGGACCAGGCGCAGAACACCTGCATCTTCTCGACCGAGTTCGCGATGCGCCTGATGGGCGACGTGCAGCAGTGGTTCATCGACCACGACGTGCGCAACTTCTATTCGGTGTCGATTTCGGGCTACCACATCGCCGAGGCCGGTGCGAACCCGATCAGCCAGCTCGCCTTCACGCTCTCGAACGGCTTCACGATCGTCGAGTACTACCTCGCGCGCGGCATGAAGATCGACGATTTCGCGCCGAACCTCTCGTTCTTCTTCTCGAACGGCATGGATCCCGAGTACGCGGTGATCGGTCGCGTCGCGCGGCGCATCTGGGCGACGGCCATGCGCGAGCGCTACGGCGCCTCGGCTCGCAGCCAGATGCTGAAGTACCACATCCAGACCTCGGGCCGCTCGCTCCATGCCCGGGAAATCCAGTTCAACGACACGCGCACGACCTTGCAAGCCCTCTATGCGCTGTTCGACAACTGCAACAGCCTGCACACCAACGCCTATGACGAGGCACTGACGACGCCGACCGAAGAGAGCGTGCGGCGTGCGGTGGCGATCCAGCTGATCATCAATCGCGAGCTCGGTCTCAACACGAACCACAATCCCTGGGCGGGATCGCTGCTGATCGAGCACCTCACCGACCTCGTCGAGGAGGCGGTGTATCGTGAGTTCGAGCGTCTCAGCGAACGCGGCGGCGTCCTTGGGGCGATGGAGACGATGTACCAGCGCGGCAAGATCCAGGAGGAGAGCCTCTACTACGAGACCCTCAAGCACGAGGGGACCTTGCCGATCATCGGGGTGAACACGTTCCTGTCGGATTCCGACGCCAGCGCCGAGCATCAGCAGGTGGCGCTGATTCGCGCCACGGAAGACGAGAAGCAGGCGCAAGTCGAGGGTGTCGCCGTCTATCAGCGCCGCTACCGAACCCGCAGCGCGGATACGCTCCAGAAGCTGCAGGACGTGGCGCGTGCCGGTAGCAATACCTTCGATGCGCTGATGGAAGCAGTGCGCGTCGCCTCGCTAGGCCAGATCTCCCGGGCGCTATACGCCGTCGGAGGGCAGTTCCGCCGCAACGTCTGATGGACGGTGCGCCTGGCGCGTGGCGCGGCGGACGACCCGCGAGGGCGGCGCACAACCCGCGCCGCCCCCGGGGAAGGCTCAGAATTTCCAGCTCAGATCGATACCGTAGGTCCGCGGCGTACCGAACTGCGACACCTCCTCACCGAAGAACGAGATGATGTTGGTCCGGTACAGCTCGTCCGAGAGGTTCTTGCCCCAGATCGCGACCGCCCAGTTCGCATCCGTGGGTGCGAGCCCGATGCGCGCGTCGAGCAGCCCGTAGGACTTCTCCTTGGCGACGTTGTCCGTCGCCCAGAAGAGGTCGCTCTGCCAGGAATAGTTCAGGCTGAACTTAAGCGCGTTGCCGAGGCTGCCGACCGGCACCGCGACGTCGATGCCCGCACTCAGCTGGGTCTCGGGCGTGCGCTGCAGGCGGTTACCCGAGCTGTTGAGCCGCTGGCCGGTCGAGGGATTGATCGCCGACTCGATGAAATCTTTGTAGGTTGCATCGACGTAGGATCCGCCGAGCGACAGCCGCAGATACTCCGAGGCGAGGAACTCGAACTCGGCCTCGACACCCTTGATCTTGGCGCTGGCCGCATTGTCGGTGATGTTGCAGAGGCAGGCCGCGTTGGTCTGCGTGACCTGCAGATTCTCGTAATCCATCGTGAAGATGTCGGCGTTCAGGCGGATCCGGCGATCGAGCAGGTTCGCCTTGAAGCCGATCTCGTAGTTGGTCGCCGTCTCGGGATCGTACGACGTCACCGACTGCGCGATGTTGGCCGGCGTGTCGTCGAAGCCGCCGCCCTTGAAGCCGCGCGCGACCGTCGCATAGAGGAACAGTGCGTCGCTCTGTGTCCACTCGAGGATCGCCTGCGGCGTGGTCTTGCTCCACTTCTCGCCATAGGGCGTCGCGAAGCCCGTGCCGGCGGAGTAGATCCAGCGGTTCGGCGCCACGCAGACCGCCGGCGTCGGCGAAACTGGAGTTGACCCGGTTTCGTGGACACCTCACCGTTGGAGATGGAGGAGTTCACGATGGCAGAGAAGACGGTCCGGTATGCACCGGAGTTTCGGCGGCAGATGGTCGGGCTGGTGCG
>JADZAQ010000149.1 GCA_020852555.1 Burkholderiales bacterium | reverse complement strand
GCTAGCCCAATTGCCGGATCACGGCGAGCGGCGGATGACGCGCCGCGCCGCGCGTGGCCAGCCAGCCGGCAAACGCCACGGCCAGCGCACCGCCCACCGTGCCGTAGAGCCAGACGAGCGGATTGGGCGCGAAGGGAAACCGGAAGACCAGGTCGGCGAGCGCCCAACCGATCGCCGTCGCGCCGGCCGCGGCGACGCAGCCGGCAAGCGCGCCCAACAACAGGAACTCGGCGATCTGCGCCGCGGCGAGCTGCCGCCGCGAAGCACCCAGCGTGCGCAGGATCGCGGCATCGAACTTGCGCTCGTCCTGCGTCGCCGCAATGGCGGCTTGCAGCACGAGGAGCCCGCCGGCCAGCGTGAAGAGGAACACGAACTCGACCGCGCGCGACACCTGCTCCATGATCGCCTGCACCTGCCGCACGATCTCGGCTACGTCGATGGCGAGGATGTTCGGATATTTCTGCACCAGCGCCGGCAGCCACCCCGGGTTGCCGTCGGGTGCGCGGAACGCCGCGATGTAGGTCGCCGGCATCGAGGCCAGCGGTCCGGGCGGGAACAGCGCGAAGAAATTGACGCGGAAGCTGTCCCAGTCGACCTTGCGCAGGCTCGTCACCTTGGCGTCGATGCGATTGCCGGCGATGTCGAAGCCCAGCACGTCACCCAGTTTCACGCCGAGCGTCTCGGCGATTCCCTCCTCGAGCGACATGCCGGCTTCGTCGACCGGCGTGGCGGCCGTCCAGAACGTGCCCTGCGTGACGCGGTTGGCGGCCGGCAGGGTCTCCGCCCACGACAGGTTGAACTCGCGCTCGGCCAGCCGGCGGGCGCGCGGGTCGGTGAATTTCGTGGTGTCGAGCGTGGCTCCGTTCAACGCGACCAGCCGGCCGCGCACCATCGGCTGGAAGCGCACGTCCCGGCCGATGCCGCTCGCGAGTTGCGCCCGAGCATCGGCGACCTGCTCGGGCAGGACGTTGACGAGGAACTGGTTGGGCGCATCGAGCGGCAGGCTCGCACGCCAGTTGTGCATGAGATCGCCGCGCACGACCGTGAGGAGGAGAAGCGCCATGAGACCGAGCGCGAGCGCGCCGATCTGCAGGCTGGAGGCGAACGCGCGACGGTGCAGGTTGGCGAGCCCGAAGCGCCAGGTGACCCCCCGCGACGGCAGCCGGCGCAGCAGCGCGAGCAGCCCGAAGGCAGCGAGCGCCGAGACCACGAGCAAACCGGCAACCCCGCCGACCACGATGACCCCGGCCTCGACCTCGCGCGCCTGCACGCCGATGAGCAGCGCGATCGTCGCGGCGCCCAGCGCGTAGGCGGCCAGTCCGCCGACGCGCGGCCGCGGCAGGTCGCGGCGCAGCACTCGCAACGGCGATGCCTGAGCCAGGGTAACGAGCGGCGGCAAGGCGAAGCCCAGGAGCAGCAGAACGCCGGTCGCAAATGCGGCAACTGCCGGCGCCGCCGTAGGCGGCGGCAACGCGGAAGTGAACACCGCCGCAAGGAGACGCGCCAGCATTTCCTGCCCGGCGAGGGCGACGACCACCCCCACCGCGCAGGCGACGATGCCGAGCACCACGAACTGCACGAGAAAGAGCGCGAGCGTCTGCGCGCCGCGCGCGCCGAAACAGCGCAGCATCGCCGCCGCATCGAGATGCCGGCGCAGGTAGCGCGCGGCGGCCAGCGCGATCGCCACCGCTGCGAGCAGCACGGCGACGAGGGCGGCGAGCCCGACGAACTTCTCCGCCCGCTCGAGGGCCTGCCGAACCTCCGGGCGCAAGTCGCGCACCGTCTCGACTCGCTGACCAGCCTGCACCGCGCCATCGAGCCAGGTGCGATAACCGGGCAGTGCATTGCGGCCGGAACCATCGGCGACGAGCAGGCGGTACGTCGCCCGGTTGCCGGGTTGCAGGAGGTTCGTCGCCGGCACGTCGTCGATGTTGACGAGGAGCCTCGGACCGAGTGCGAAGGCCACCCCGGCGACTTCGGGCTCCTGCTGGACGATGGCCGAGACGGTGAGCGTCGCATCGCCGACGTGCAAGGGATCACCGATACGCACCCCCAGCCGATCGGCGAGTCGCGTATCCGGCCACGCTTCGCCACGCTGCGGAATGCCGGTGGCGACGCGCCCCTCGGGCCGGCCGGCGACGGCGAGCACGACCTCGCCGCGCAACGGATACCCCGCCCCGACCGCCTTCACGTCGCTGAGGATCGCGGCGACATCGGGCGGCGCCGTCGGCGGTGGCGGCACCATGCTCAGGAAGCGAATGACCGGCGACGTGGTGAGACCGCGCCGCGCCGCCTCGGTGGCAAATGCCGCCGGCAGCGGTCGATCCCCCGACACCAGCAGGTCCGCCCCCAGCAACTCGTTGGCCTGCTGCGCGAGCGCGCCCTTGACGCGATCGGCGAAGAACCCGACGGTTCCGACGCTCGCCACCGCGAGGGCCAGCGCCGCGGCGAGTACCCGCAATTCGCCGGCGCGCCAGTCACGGCGCAAGAGGCGCAGGGCAAGACGCAGCGTATGCATCGGCGAGGGGTCAGGCCACCGCGACTTCGTCGCCGACGAGCCGGCCGGCGGCAAGCGACAGGCGCCGACTGCAGCGTGCGGCAAGACCGCCATCGTGGGTCACCAGGATGAGCGTGGTGCCATGCTCGCGATTGAGGCGGAACATGAGGTCGGCCACTTCGCGGCCGGTGGCGCCGTCGAGGTTGCCGGTCGGCTCGTCGGCCATGAGGAGCTTGGGCTCTCCAGCAAAGGCGCGGGCGATTGCCACCCGCTGCTGCTCGCCGCCGGAGAGCTGCCGCGGATAGTGCGTCACGCGACGCGCGAGGCCGACGCGTTCGAGCCACGTACGTGCGCGCGCCTCGGCGTCGGCGCTGCCGGCGAGTTCGAGCGGCAGCATCACGTTCTCGAGCGCAGTGAGCGCGGGGAGCAACTGGAACGACTGGAAGACGAAGCCCAACAATCGCTGGCGCAGCGCGGCGCGCGCATCCTCGTCGAGCACCGACAGCGCATGGCCGTCGATGACGACCTCGCCGGAGGTCGGATGGTCGAGTCCCGCCAGCAGGCCCAGGAGCGTCGTCTTGCCTGATCCCGAGGTTCCGACGATCGCGACCGTCGCTCCCGGTGCGACCGCGAACGAAACGTCATCGAGAATGGTCAGCGGCTCGTCGCCGCTGCGCACCACCTTGGTGAGCGCCTCGGCGCGAATGATCGGATCGGTCATCGGAAAGGCGACGGTAGAGCGGTGCGCGCGATACGCCGCGGATTCCGCGGCGCCCTCGCCAGGGCAGGAACCACGTCGAACGCGGTGCGGGCTTCCGCAACAAGGTGCGGCCGGATTCGCCGATTGCAAGGGCGTGCGGCGCGGCGCATTGTAGCCGGCGCGCCGCGGCCACCCCGTAGAATCCGCAGCATGCCGAGCCTTGTCGCCCCTCGCCGCCGCCTCCTGCGCGCCCTCGCCGCCCTATCGTGCCTCGGTGCCGGCGTGGCGACGCGGGCGCAAGCACCCGCCGCACCGGTGCTCCTCGTCGTCGGCGATTCGATTTCGGCAGGCTACGGCCTTGCCAAAGGCGAGGTCTGGGTCGACCTCCTCGCCCGGAAACTCGCCGATGAGGGCTTCCGCTACCGCGTCGTCAATGCCTCGGTCACCGGCGATACCACCGCCGGCGGCCGCGCGCGGCTGCCCGCCCTGCTCACCCAGCACCAGCCCGCCATCGTGATCATCGAGCTGGGCGGCAACGATGCGCTGCGCGGCGGCAAGCTCGCCGCCTCGCGCGACAACCTCGCGGCGATGGTCGCGGCCGCGCAAGGCGCCGGCGCCAAGGTGCTGCTGGTCGGCATGGAGGTGCCGCCCAACTACGGCGCCGCCTACACGCGCGAATTCCGCGCGATGTACGCGAGCGTCGCGGCGGCGCGCAAGGTGCCGCTCGTCCCCGCATTCTTCGCGGGCTTCGGCGAGGACCTGTCGCTCTTCCAGCCGGATCGCATCCACCCCACGGCCGCCGCGCAACCGCGCCTCCTCGCCAACGTCTGGCCCGCGCTGGCGCCGCTGCTGCGCTCGCGATGAGCGCACCGGTGTTCGCGCCGTCCACGCAGGTCGGCATCGACGCGCTCGCCGCGTACCCCGATCGCATCGACGTGCGCTCGCCGGCGGAATTCGCGCTCGATCACGTTCCCGACGCTGTCAACTGGCCGGTGCTCGACGACGCGCAGCGCGCCGTCGTCGGGACGCTGCACGCGCAGGAAGGTGCCTTTGCGGCCAAGCGCGTCGGCGCCGCACTCGTCGCGCGCAATATCGCCGCCCTGCTCGAGAAGCACGGCCGCGACCGGCCGCGCGACTGGGCGCCGCTCGTCTACTGCTGGCGCGGCGGCAAGCGCAGCGCGGCACTGGTGCACATCCTGCGCGAGATCGGCTGGCGCGCCGTGCAGCTCGAAGGCGGCTACCAGGCGTACCGCCGGCACGTGACCGCGCGCCTCGCCACGCTGCCGTCCGCGCTGCACTTCATCGTCGTCTGCGGCTTCACCGGGTCCGGCAAGAGCCGGCTCCTCGCCGCCCTTGCCGACCAGGGTGCGCAGGTGCTCGACCTCGAGCGCATCGCGCACCATCGCGGCTCACTCCTGGGCGACGAGCCCGACGGCGCGCAACCCACCCAGAAGGCATTCGACAGTGCGGTGCTGGAGGTGCTCGAACGCTGCGATCCGGCGCGACCGGTCTTCGTCGAATCGGAGAGCCGGCGCATCGGCTCGATCCAGCTCGGCGATGCGCTGCTCGCCGCGATCCGTCGCGCGGCGTGCATCCGCCTCGCCACACCGCAGGCATTGCGCGTCGCGCACCTCATGGACGAATACGCGCACTTCCTGCGCGATCCGGATGCCCTCGCCGCGCGCCTTACGCGCCTGCTGCCGCTGCACGGACGCAAGACGATCGAGCGCTGGATCACCATGGCGCGCGCGGGAGATTTCGCAGCGCTCGTCGACGAGCTGCTGGCGCAGCACTACGATCCCAGCTACGCGCGCTCGCTCGTCGGCAACTTCCCCGGCGCCGGAAACGCCCCCACGTTCGCGCCACGCGCCATCGATGCGGCCGCATGGGAGACGCTGGCGCGCGAGGTCGTCGCCGCGCTCGCGCCGAATGCGGGCACCCCGGCGACGCCGACCACGGCAGCGCGAGGCGACCCGCACTGATTCACCCACACGATTTCCTGAACACCCACCCAAGAAAGGGATCGCATTTTGAAGAACCGAGACAAGCGTAGCCAATGGTCGACGCGAATCACCACTGTGCACCTGATCGCCGGCCTTTGCATCGCTGCGACCGCCGGGGCACAGACGCAGCCGCCCGGCGAAACGAAAGCCACGGTCGGCGTGGCCGGCATCAGCCAGCTCAAGGCCAACCTCGATGGCGGCGGCAAGGCAGGCTGGAACAGCCTTGGCGTGAACGTCAATGTTTCGCACCAGTTCACCCGCGCCTGGTCGGCCGGCGTCAGCGCCGCCTACGTGGCAGAAGACTGGAAGTTCGACTCACCCTCCGTCTTCGGGCCCGGCACGCCGTGGGGACGCGTCAACCGCCCCAGCCTCGGCTTCAACGTCAGCTACGCGGCATCGGCCGACACCGCCTGGTTCGTCGCGCCGCAGGTGCAGTGGGCGTACGAATCGGGGGCGAGCGCCTCGGACGGCGTGAACTATGGTGCCGTGTTCGGCGTGAGCAGGGTCTTCTCGCCGTCGCTCGTCGTCGGCCTCGGCCTGAGCGTCTTTCGCCAGATCGACGACACGAAATATTTTCCGTTCGTGATCGTGAATTGGCAGATCACCGACAAGCTGCGCCTCGGCAACCCGCTGCCGGCCGGACCGGCAGGCGGTGCCGGTCTCGAACTCGCTTATGCATTGACCCCCGAGTGGGAGCTCGCCGGCGGTGCTTCCTACCGCGACTATCGCTTTCGGCTCAACGACGAGGCCGCCGCGCCCGGAGGACTCGGTCGCAATTCCGGCATCCCGGTGTTTGCGCGCCTCACGCGCAAGTTCGGCCCCGCGGCGCGCATCGATCTGTACGCAGGTCTCATCGCAAACGGCAAGCTGCGGTTGCTCGACACCAACGGTGGGACGCTGCGATCGACCGACTACGATACCGCGCCACTCTTTGGCATCACCGGGTCGGTCAGCTTCTGAGGGGCGGCTATCGCGCGCGTCCGGCGTGGATCGACGCCAACACCGGCATCGCTGGAGCGGCAATGCCAGCATCGCCGACGCGATCCTCCACCGCTTGCTGTGCCACGTTCACCGCTTTCCGTTGGAAGGACAGCCGCGGCGTACCGACCGCACCACGCGTACGCCGCGGTAACGATCGCCGAAATGCGCAGGTTCGCTCAGTGAGCTGGGTCCTGGAGCGCCTGCGTTACCCAGATCAGCGCCGAGGTATCGACACCCAGCACCTGCGCACGCGCCACGATGGCATCGCGCTGCACCGCAGGCAATTGCTTGCTGCGCGCCAAAATCCAGGCGTAGCCGGTATCGGGTCCCAGCACCAACGCCCAGCGGTAGTCCGGGTCGAGTGCGGCGACGTGGTAGCCGCCGTAAAACGGCCCAAAGAATGACACCTTGAGCGATCCGGTAGTGGGCGCGCCGGTGAACAGCGCCTTGCCTACGGCCTCGCGCCATTGGCCGGTGGCCGGCATGTAGCCACGGTTGACCACACGCACGCTGCCGTCGGCCTGCACCGTATAGGTGGCCGAGACATCGGTCATGCCGCGCTCGAAGGCGTGATCGAGCCGCGCCAGCTCGTACCAGCGGCCCTGGTAGCGCTGCACGTCGAAGGGCTCGACGGCCGTCACGCCGGGTGGCGGGCGGGTGCTGGCGCAGCCCGCCACCAGCAGGCCAGCGCCCGCCAGCAGCAATGCCAGCACCCCCAGACACTGGCGGCGTGAAGGGGATGCGCGTGTGCTTCGATGCGGGTGTGCAAGCGCGGGCATTGGAAATCCTTCGTGAGGTCAATGAGCGTGACGTTACTGCGCCACCAAGGGACTGCAGACCTGACCAATACCGCAAGCCGCTGACCCCCGCAAGCGGCCATTGGTCCGTATGCGTTCCCCGAGCGGCGCTCTTCACTGCCGATGACTCGTCGTGAATTCTCGATTCCATTGGCAACGGCGAACGCAGATCGGTGATGGGCGAAGGACCGCGCGATAGGGCTGAGAAGCGCGCCGACGACGAACGGGGTGATCCGCCGCGCACTTACGCGCGTACGACAGACATGCTGTCGATTCCTTCCCGGACCGCCGCCGCGCCGCCGAGTGGCTTGCCGCCGCGGCACATGGTCGCGCCGACTCCGCTGGCGCTGGGTTGCGTCGCTGCGGCTCCTGCAGCGCGCGCCGACGACGAAGGCCACGTCACCGAAGTGAGCAGGCAGGCGCGTGACGACCGCCGGCTGAGCTACCGCTTGCCATGACGGAGCCGCCTTCATGGCGATGAAGGCGCGGGAGTTGGCACTGGCCGTCGTCGTCGGCTCGGCGGTCTTCCTGCTGCTCGACGCGGCATGGCTGTCGGCGATGGGCGCGCGACTATACCGGCCCGCCATCGGCCACATCATGCGCGAAGACTTCGACGTGTTTGCCGCGGTGGTGTTCTACGTGTTGTACCTCGCAGGAGTGATGGTCTTCGTCGTGGTGCCGGCGCAAAGCGGCCGCGCCGCGCTGCTTCGTGGGACGTTCTTCGGGCTCGTGTGCTACGCCACCTACGACCTCACCAGCCAGGCCGTCGTCGCGGGCTGGCCGTGTTACTTGACCGGCATCGACCTCGCCTGGGGCGCGTTCGCCACCGGTGCGAGCGCCTGGGCGGCGCAGCGCGCAGGCCGTGCGCGGTGCGACTGAACCGCCGCTACATGCCGATGCTCGCGGCGATCGCCGACGCGATCCGTCCGTCGAAGCGCATGCGTGCGCCGACATAGGCGAGGCACACGCAGGTCTCGCCGGCGCGCACCACTGGCTGGTGGTGCACCGTTTCGTCGGCCGCATCGAAGTCGCCGGTCGCGAAGACGGCGCGGCCGTCATCGAAGGCGCCACATAGCACCTGCGTCAATTCGACACCGCCGTGCGTGTGACGCGGCAGGCTGCGACCTGCGCCGATGCTCAGCAGGAACAACCGGGCCGCCGGATCGTAGGGGAGAACGATGCGCGCATAGCGCATTCCCGGCCCCATCCAGTGCCAGCCGGAGACGGCGCAAGCGCGCAGGCTGAACGGCCACGGCACGCCCGCCGGCAGGACGGGGCGGGGGGTTGGCACGGCCGGCGCCGATGGCACGGCAGCCGGCGCGGCAATGCACTGCAGTGTGCGCTCCCAGGCATCGCCGTGCAGCGTCATCGGCTCGGACTGCTCCAGCAGCACGCCGCCCAGCGCCTGCAGCGTGTGCAGCCGCACGCGACATTCGGCGCAGCCCTCCAGGTGGGCGCTCACCACGAGCGCCTGTCCGCCGCCCAAACGGCCGGCCGCCAGCGGCAGCAGCAATTCGTCGCCGGGATGGTGCTGGATCATGTCGAGCCTTGCTCCAAAAGCTTACGAAGCCGTTGCACCGCCAGCCGGATGCGCGATTTGACCGTGCCCAGCGGGATGCCCAGTTCTTGGGCGATCCGACTGTGCGGCTGCTCGTCGAAGAAGGACAGGCGCAGCAACTGCGCCTGCTGCGCCGGCAACTCGGCCAGCGCTCGCTGCACGTCGCGCTGGCGCTGCAGCAACTGCAGCAGTTCGTCCGGCTGCAAGTGCGAGTCGGCCGGCTGCTGCTCGGCATCCCAGTCGTCGACAAGCACCGCATCGATGCCCGAGCGGCGTCGATGGTGGTCGATGCGCAGATTGCGTGCAATGGTGTAGATCCAAGTCGACAGCATCGCGCGTTGCGGGTCGAAGCCGGCGGCGCGCCGCCACAGCGCGACCATCGTCTCCTGCACGAGCTCCTCGGCCAGTGCGTCGTCGCTCCCGGAGCGCACCAGAAAGCCCTTCAGCCGCGGCGCGAAGTGCCTGAACAGCGCGGCGAAGGCCGGCCGGTCGGCGCAGCTCGCCACGGCTTGCATCCATTCGTTGAGTTGTTCGTTGGTCGGCATCCGGCGCTCGGTGATCCCGGGCCCCACGGTGCCCATATGACCATAGCCTAGCGGCAGAGGCCGTACGGCCGCAAATTTCGCCATCGGTCGGACTGATCCCATGCGCCTTCTACGCCACCGCGCGGCGGCTGGATCAATGCGCGCATCGATGATCCGAACGCGCCGCGGCTGCGTATATGTGCAAACGGCTCCGCGGACACCGCCGCGTCGGCCGAGAAACACGCGAAGCCCGATGCCCCTGACCCAGATGGCAGTTGAATTGACCGAGCGTGGCATGGTGCCTGAGCGGGTGGTGCGCGCCGGTATCCGGCGGCTGCTGCAGGCGCGGCTCGACACGATTGCCGCACGCGACCCCGAAGCGACCGCGGCGCAGGCCGAAGCCTTCATCGCGGCGATGCGCGGCGCACCGATCGCGTTGCTGCCGCACAAGGCCAACGAACAGCACTACGAGCTGCCGAGCGAATTCTTCGGCCAGGTGCTGGGGCGGCAGCGAAAGTATAGCTCGGCGTGGTGGCCGCCCGGCGTCGTAGATCTTGACGCGGCCGAGGAGGCTGCACTCGCCGCCACCGCGCAGCGTGCGCAGCTGGAGGACGGCCAGCACATTCTCGAACTGGGCTGCGGCTGGGGTTCGCTTACGCTGTGGATGGCGGCGCGCCTCCCCGCCGCCCGGATCACCGCGGTGTCGAACTCGCAGTCGCAGCGCGCCTACATCGCGGCACAGGCACACAGCCGTGGCCTGCGCAACGTGCAAGTCGTCACGGCCGACGTGGCGATGCTGCAGCTCGACGCGCGCTTCGACCGCGTGGTGTCGGTGGAAATGTTCGAGCATCTGCGCAACTGGCCGCTCATGTTCGGGCGCGTCGCCGGCTGGTTGCAACCCGGTGGGCGTTTCTTCATGCATGTCTTTGTCCACCGCAGCACGCCGTATGCGTTCGAGACGCGCGACGACAGCGACTGGATGGCTCGGTATTTCTTCGGCGGCGGCATGATGCCCAGCGACGACCTGGCGCTGCGCTGCCAGGACGAGCTGGCGCTTGTCGCGCGCTGGCGCTGGGACGGCACGCACTATGCGCGCACCGCCGAAGCGTGGCTGGCGAACATGGACGCGCGACGCCAGACGCTGTGGCCGATCCTCGCGCAAGCCTATGGCGCGGAGCGGGCCGGGCTGTGGTGGATGCGCTGGCGCTTGTTCTTCATCTCCTGCGCTGAGCTCTTCGGCCACGACCGGGGGCGTGAATGGTGGGTCGCGCACTACCTGTTCGAGCCGCGCGGCCGATGAGTTCGCCGCACACCGAGGCGGGTAGCGACGCAAGGCGGATGCTGCGACTGGGCATGGGCTTCGTGCTGTTCCAGCTCGCCTGGTTCGCCTGCGTCATCGGCGCGGCGCGCGGTGAGCCGTGGATAGGCATCGCGGCCGTTGCGCTGATGGTCGCGCTGGCGCTGGCCGTGAGCACGAATCGGCGCGCCGATCTGCGCCTGATCGCGGTGGCGCTGCTGCTCGGCGTCGCCTGGGACAGCCTTCTGGCGCGCACCGGCATCGTGCAGTACAGGTCGCCGCGTCCGCTGAGCGGCTGGGCGCCTCGGCGCGTGCCGCTTCGCCGATCCGCCGGCTGCGCTGGTGACGATCGGCGGCGGCTGGGCACTGATGTTTCCGACATTGATCGCGATCGCAGCACGGCTCGACCGCAAATCGCATAGCGAGTCCGCATGAGACCCGACGGAGCCTTGATTCACGCCGCCGCACTTGGCCTCGGTGCCGCAGTGCTGCTGGCGCTGATCGTCTGGGCGACAAGTGTGCCGCGGCGCGATGTCAGCATCGTCGACAGCGTCTGGGGCCTGCTGGTGCTGCTGCCGGCGCTGGTGGTCGCCGCGCTGCTGCCGCAGACCGGTGTGCGCGCCGTGGCCGTGCTGGCGATGGCGACCGCGTGGGCGCTGCGCCTGTCGGTCTACATCGCGTGGCGCCGACGCGGCCAGCCCGAGGACCGGCGCTACCAGGCGATCCGCCAACGCAACGGGCCGCATTTTCAGTGGAAGAGCGCCTACCTGGTGTTCGGCCTGCAGGCGCTGCTCGGCTGGATGGTCGCCGCACCGCTGATGGCCGCGGTGGCGAGCCCAGTGCCGTGGCGTGCGCTCGATGCCGCAGGGCTGGTGCTGGCGGTCTTCGGACTCCTCTACGAAGCGGTGGCCGACGCGCAGATGGCGCGCTTTCGGGCCGATCCGCACAGCCGTGGCGCAGTGATGGACCGCGGGCTGTGGCGCTGGTCGCGGCATCCGAACTACTTCGGGGAATGCTGCCTGTGGTGGGGGCTGTGGCTGGTCGCGGCCGCAGCGGGCGCGTGGTGGACCGTGTATTCGCCGCTGCTGATGACGCTCCTGCTGCTGAAGGTCTCGGGCGTGCCGCTGCTCGAGAAGGATCTCGGCCGGCGTCGTCCGGGCTACGCCGAGTACACGCGGCGCACGCCGGCGTTCGTGCCGTGGCGGTGGCGCCCATGAATGGCACCGACCGTACCGCGCGATCGAGGGCGATGGTGCGCGCCTGGTTCGATGGCCACGCCGGCGGCGTCGATGGCGGCGAGCCGCGGCGCATCGACTGGCTGCGACAGCTGCCGTTCATCGCGATCCACGCCGGCTGCCTGGCGCTGCCGTGGGTGGGCGTGAGTACGGTCGCGGTGGTTGTCGCGGCGATGCTGTATGCGTTGCGCATGTTCGCGATCACCGGCTTCTACCACCGCTACTTCTCGCACCAGGCGTTCCGCACCGGGCGCGCAGTGCAGTTCGCTTTCGCGCTGCTCGGCGCCGCGGCGGCACAGCGCGGACCGCTGTGGTGGGCCTCGCATCATCGCCATCATCACGTGCACGCCGACGAGCCGCAGGACAGCCACTCGGCGCTGCGCCACGGCTTCTTCTGGAGTCACATGGGCTGGTTCATGGCGCGCGTGAATTTCGCACCGCGAGACGATCTGGTGCGCTCGCTCGCACGCTTTCCGGAGCTGCGCTTCCTCGACCGCTGGGACGCGCTGGTACCCGCGCTGCTGGCGGGGCTGTTGTGGGCCGCCGGCGCACTTGCCGAGCGCCGCATGCCGCATCTGCACACCAGCGGTGCGCAGCTTCTGGTGTGGGGCTTCTGCGTATCCACGGTCGCGCTGTACCACGCCACCTTCAGCATCAACTCGCTGGCCCACCGCTTCGGCAGCCGCCGCTACGCGACGCGCGACGCGTCGCGCAACAACCCGTGGCTGGCGCTGCCGACGTTCGGCGAAGGCTGGCACAACAACCATCACCACTATCCGGCGTCGGCACGGCAAGGCTTCTTCTGGTGGGAGGTCGACCTGACCTATTACGGCCTCCGGCTGCTGGCGGCACTCGGCCTGATCGACGGTCTGAAGACCGTGCCGGCGGCAGTTCGTGAGCCGCGCGCCGGCCGCACCGGGGATGCATGATGCCGCCTCTGAAGATCGCCATCATCGGCACCGGCATCGCTGGCAATGTCGTCGCCCGCCGGCTGCACCGCGACGGCCACGCGCTGACGGTTTACGAAGCCGACACGCGCATCGGCGGCCACACCCACACGCACCGAATCGAGATCGACGGCGAGGTGCAGCACATCGACACCGGCTTCATCGTATTCAACGAGCGCACCTATCCGGAGTTCTGCGCGCTGCTCGACGAACTCGGCGTCGCTTCGCAGCCCAGCTCGATGAGCTTCTCGGTGCGCGACGAGGCGCGCCGCTTCGAATACAGCGGCAGCTCGCTGAACGCGCTGTTCGCACAGCGCCGCAACCTGCTGCAGCCGGGCTTCATCGGCATGCTCTCCGAGATCCTGCGCTTCCACCGTGAGGCCCCGCAACTGCTCAACGCCTCCGGTGGCGAGACCACGCTCGGCGCGTACCTCGACGCGAACGGCTTCGGCGGGCGCTTCGTCGACGACTATCTGGTGCCGATGGGTGCGGCGATCTGGTCGACCGATCCGGTGCGGATGTTCGACTTCCCGGCGCGCTTCTTCGTGCGCTTCCTGCACAACCACGGCATGCTCAGCGTCGACGAGCGGCCGACCTGGCGCGTCGTTCGGGGCGGGTCGGCGCGCTATCTCGAGCCTTTGGTGGCGCCCTTTCGCGACTGCATCCGGCTGGACTGCGCGGTCGAGCAGCTGCGGCGGCACGCCGACGGCGTAACGGTGCACGCGCGCGGCTGGGCGCCGCAGCGTTTCGACCACGTCTTTCTCGCCTGCCACGCCGACCAGGCGCTGCGCCTGCTGGCCGATGCCTCACCCGCAGAGCGCGACATCCTCGGCGCGTTGCCGTACCAGCGCAACGAGGCGCTGCTGCACACCGACACGTCGATCCTGCCACGCATGCGGCGCGCGTGGGCGGCTTGGAATGTTCACCGACTGAGCGGCGCCGGCGGCGGCGTCGCGCTGACCTACGACATGAACGTGCTGCAGGGGCTGCGTTCGCGCCACACCTTTTGCGTAACGCTGAACGCCGAGGCGCACGTCGACCCGGCTCGCGTGCTGCGCCGTATGTCGTACGCGCATCCACTGTTCACGCCTGCCGGCGCGGCAGCGCAGCGGCGCCATCACGAGATCAGCGGCGCGCCGCAGAACGGTGGACGCACCCACTATTGCGGTGCCTATTGGCGCTACGGCTTTCACGAGGACGGCGTCGTCAGCGCACGGCAGGCACTGCAGCGATTCGACGCCGCCCGGAGCCGGTCCGCCGGCAGAAGGGAAGACGATGCACAGCGCGCTGTACCACGGGTGGCTTGACCACCGGCGGCTCGTGCCGCGCCGGCATGCGTTTCGCTACCGACTGTTCATGGTCTACCTGGACCTGGCCGAACTCGACGAGGTGTTCCGCGGCCGCTGGCTGTGGTCGACGCGACCGGGACGTCGACCGGTGCTGGCGCGCTTCGACCGCCGCGACCACCTCGGCGACCCGGCGCGGCCGCTGGACGAAGCGGTGCGTGCACTGGTCGCCGAGCGCACCGGGCAACGGCCCACGGGGCCGATCCGGCTGCTGACGCAGCTGCGCTATTTCGGTTACGTCTTCAACCCGGTCAGCTTCTACTACTGCTTCGATAGCGCCGGCCGCACGCTTCAGGCGGTGGTCGCGGAAGTAAACAACACGCCGTGGGGCGAACGCCACTGCTACGTTCTGCCGCAGCGCGAGCCGCAGGCGCAGCGGCTGTGCGCGCAAAGCGACAAGGCCATGCACGTCTCGCCGTTCCAGCCGATGGCGCTGCGTTACGACTGGCAGCTGCACACGCCCGGCGAGACGCTGGCGGTACACATGGCGTTGCGCGATCTCGACGCCGACGCCGGCTCGCCGGTGTTCGGCGCCACGCTCGCGCTGCGGCGTGTGCCGATCGGCGGCGCCGCGCTGGCCGGCACGCTGTTGCGTTTTCCGTGGATGACGGCCAAGGTGATCGCCGCGATTCACTGGGAGGCGCTGCGCCTGTGGCGCAAGCGGGTGCCGGTCCATGACCACCCGACGCGCTCGAAAGCCGCTCACGCGGCCGGCGCCGATTCACACCCGACGGAGCCCCACCGATGAAAGCTTCCGGCAGCACCCTTGCCGATCGAGAGCACGCGCCGCCGCGCGATGTTGCCGCGCCGGGCGCCGTCGCCCGCGGCCTGCACACTCTGGGCGAACGCGCGCTGCGCGCGCGATTCGCCGCGCTTGAGCATGGGCGGGTGACGATCGTCGACGGCGCGCGGCGCGACACCTATGGCACTGCCACGACGCGCTGCGCGCTGCACGCCACGGTGCAGGTGCACGCGCGGCGCTTCTACGCCGAATTGGCGTTTGGCGGCTCGGTCGGCGCCGGCGAATCGTTCATGGCCGGCGACTGGAGCGTCGACGATCTGACGGCGCTGGTGCGCATCGTGCTCGTCAACCGTCGCGTGCTGGATGGGCTGGACGGCGGCTGGTCGCGCATCGCCGACCCGGCGCGACGGCTGCTGCATGCCGCGGCGCGCAACACGCGCGGCGGCAGCCGGCGCAACATCGCCGCGCACTACGACATCGGCAACGACTTCTTCGAGCTCTTCCTCGATCCGACGATGACGTACTCGTGCGCCGTCTACGAGCGCGGCGACATGACGCTGGAGCAGGCGCAACTCGCCAAGCTCGATCGCATCTGCCGCAAGCTGCAGCTCGAGCCGGGCGACCATCTGCTGGAAATCGGTACCGGCTGGGGGGCGCTGGCGCTGCACGCGGCGCTGCACTATGGCTGCCGGGTGACGACGACGACGATCTCGCGCGAGCAGCATGCGCTGGCACGGCGGCGCATCGATGCCGCCGGACTGGCCGGACGGATCAACCTGCGGCTGGACGACTACCGCGACCTCGATGGCTGCTACGACAAGCTGGTGTCGGTGGAGATGATCGAGGCGGTCGGCCACCAGTACTTCGACACCTTCTTCCGCCGCTGCGGCGAACTGCTCGCGCCGGGCGGCACGATGGTGCTGCAGTCGATCACGATCGACGAGCGGCAGTACGCCGCGGCGCGCGACTCGGTCGACTTCATCAAACGCCACGTCTTTCCTGGCTGCTGCATTCCATCGCTCAGCGCGCTGGCGCAGTCGGCAGCGCGTGCGTCGAGCTTGCGCATCGTCGATCTCGAAGACATCGGCCCGCACTATGCCACCACGCTGGCGGCGTGGCGCCGCGGGCTGTTCGACAGCGCCGAAGCCGTGCGCGCACGCGGCTATCCCGAGACCTTGCTGCGGCTGTGGCACTTCTACCTCAGCTACTGCGAAGGCGGCTTCGCCGAGCGCGCGCTCGGCAATGCGCAAATCGTGCTGCAGCAACCGCTCGACGTCGGCTTGCCAGCGTTCGCGCAGGCAAGCTGACGCCTACCAGTGCGCGCTGCAAAAAGAGCGGCCGGAATGGACGCATTCCCGAGCGGCGCCATGCTCACTGCAAAACCCCATGCAGACACGAAGGGCGTTACGGCCATGGACAGAAGCGCCCTGGTATGGCTGCGCCGTGACCTGCGCTGCGACGACCACGCGGCGCTCTATCACGCACTGCGCCGCTTCGCGCGGGTGTATTGCGCCTTCGTGTTCGATACCGACATCCTGGATGCGCTCCCCAGCCGCGCGGATCGGCGCGTCGAATTCATCCACGCCAGCGTGCTGGAACTGCACGCCAACCTGCAGCAGTTGGCCGCTAACAGCGGCGCGCCGGGTGGCGGGCTGATCGTGCGCCATGGCCCGGCGCAGGCGTGCATCGTGCAGTTGGCGCAGGAGCTTGGCGTGCAGGAGGTGCTGGTCAACCGGGACTACGAGCCCCAGGCCATCGCCCGCGACAAGCGCGTGGCCGAGGCGCTGACCGTCGCAGGGATCGCCTTCAGCGAGTACAAGGACCAGGTGCTGCTCGAGCGTGACGAGGTGCTGACGCAGCAGGGCCGGCCCTACAGCGTGTTCACGCCCTACAAGCGCGCCTGGCTGGAACGGCTCGATACCTTTCAGTGCAGGCCCTACCCGGTGACAAGGTATGCACAGCACCTGGCGCCGCCGCCTGCGGGCGAGCGCCTGCCCACGCTGGCGGATCTGGGCTTTAGCCGTACCAACCTGCACGAGCTACCCTTGCCCACCGGTATGTGCGGCGCGCAGCTGCTGCTGCAGGACTTCGTGCCGCGCATGGCCGCGTACCACGAGGCGCGCGACTACCCCGGGCGCAAGGCCGTGTCGTACCTGTCGGTGCACCTGCGCTTTGGCACCGTGTCGATCCGCCAACTGGCGGCGCTGGCGGTGCGGCAAGCCGCCGAGGGCAGCGCGGGAGCGCAGACCTGGCTGTCGGAGCTCGCCTGGCGCGACTTCTATTTCATGATCCTGTGGCACCACCCGCAGGTGGTCACGCAATCCTTCCGGCCCGAGTACGACCGCGTGCGGTGGGACGATGCGCCCGAGCTCTGGCAGGCCTGGTGCGAGGCGCGCACCGGCTACCCGCTGGTCGATGCCGCCATGCGCCAGCTACTGCAGACGGGCTACATGCACAACCGCCTGCGCATGGTGGTAGCGAGCTTCCTGACCAAGGATCTGGGCATCGACTGGCGCCGAGGCGAGCGCTTTTTTGCCCAGCACCTGAACGACTACGACCTGGCGGCCAACAACGGCGGCTGGCAGTGGGCAGCGTCCACCGGCTGCGACGCACAGCCCTACTTTCGCATCTTCAACCCGGTCGCGCAATCGCAGCGCTTCGACCCCGAAGGCCAGTTCATTCGCCGTTACCTGCCCGAGTTGGCGCAGGTGCCGGATGCGCACATCCACTTTCCAGCCGCGATGAAGCCGGTCGATCTCGCGGCCTGCGGCCTGCGCCTGGGTGTGGACTATCCGTTGCCTGTCGTCGACCACGCGCGGGCAAGAGAACGTACGCTGCTGCGGTTCTCGCTCCTGGTCGAGACCACCCGCAGCACGCGATTGACTCGTGCGGGCCCGCACTAACCCGGGGTGTGCAACAGCCGGTTACACGCTGCTCGACGTGCGCCGTCAACAGGGGCGTAGCGTGACGCGTTGAGTGGAGGTTGCTTCACGAGAGTCTCCCATGCGCCACCCGCTTGCCGCCTGCATGCTCCTCGTCGCCGCCTGCACCGCGCAGGCCGCGGTGCCCGTACCGGATGCGATGGGCGATGCCGATGCCCGCCAGCTCCTGCTGCGTACGGGCTTCGCGCCGACCGCGGCGCAGGTGCATGAGTTCGCGGCGCTGACGCGCGTCGAGGGCGTCGATCGCATCCTCGCGCAAACACGCAGCGAAGCGTCGACCCCGCCGCCTGCGTTCGCCTTCGACGATGCTCCACTGCGCTAACTCAATGCGAATACCGCGTCGGCCGAGGAGCGCCGCGCCTTCCGCCAGACGCAGCTGCGGCAGATGCTCGAGCTGCGGGGCTGGTGGGTCGAGGAGATGCGCGTCACGCCGTCACCGCTGACCGAGCGCATGACGCTCTTCTGGCACAACCACTTCGTGTCGAGTGCGCAGAAGGTGCAACTGTCGGATCGTTCGGGCCTCCACCCGGCGCTGGCGCCCCTCCTGCCGTTGTGGGAGAAGCGACGCCTCGCGCTCCTGCAGGGCGTCGGGTATCCCGCGCCCAACCTGCCGCACTTTCGCTCGATCGAGATCTGGGATACGGCGAGCCGCAGCAACGTCGTCTTGCAGGGTGGCTGGCTCACCCGCGCTTTCACCGACGATCCGGTGCCCGCGTCGTTTGCCGCCGATGGGGTGATCATCGGCTCGTCCGACCTGGGCCCGCTGGCCGGCGGCCGCGTGCGCGGCGGCTTATACGGCGCCGCCCCCGACCTGGCCGCGCTCGGCGGCGACGGCAGTCCCGCGTATGCCCTCGAGTTCCGCAACGTCTATGCGACGGCGCTCGAGACGTTCTGGGGCATCGATTCGCGCGACGCCCTCGGCGGGCGTTTCGCGCCGGTGCCGTTCATGACCGTGTAGCCGCTGCGGCGACATCCCACGCCGCCACGAATGCCTTCCAGTGCGCCGCATCGGAAGCCGCGAGCTTCTCGCGTACGAAGGCGATCTCGCGCGCGTATTCCTCCGCGGTGAGTTCGCCACGCAGCAGGCGGAAGCGCTGGTAGAGCAGCAGCGTATTGACGACGTCGGTCTCGCAGTAGCTGCGCACGTCGTGCAGTTCACCGCGGGCGACGGCGGCGGCCACGTCGGCGCCGCTCATCCCGAGCTTGCCCGGAAAGCCGCACAGCCGCGCCATCGCATCGAGCGGCGCATTGGCGCGCGGCTGGTACATCGCGAGCACGTCCATGAGATCGAGGTGGCGCGTGTGGTAGCGCCCGAGGTAGCTGTTGAACTTGAACTCGCGATCCCCGTCGCCCCAATCCCAGTAGCGCTGCGCGGTGATGCCGCCGATGAGTCCGCGCTGCTGCAGCACCGGTAGGTCGAACCCGCCGCCGTTCCACGACACGAGTTGCGGCGTGAAGCGCTCGATGCCGTCGAAGAAGCGGCGGATCAACTCCGCCTCGGGATCGTCGAGCTCACCGATCGACCACACGCGAAGGTCGTGGTCGGTGCGCAGGGCGCAGGCGATCGCCACCACCCGCTGCAGATGATGCGGCGCGAAGTCGCTGCCCGATGCGGCGCGGCGCTTCTGCGCGAACCACTCGAGCACGCCAGCATCCTCGAGGTCCGCCGGCAGGTCGCTCGTCCGACGGATGCCGGCGACGTCGGGGACCGTCTCGATGTCGAAAGCGAGGATCGGCGTCAAGCGCAACCCTCCGGCAGCGTCACGGGCCGACGGCGAAACTGCGCGAACTCACGCGCCACGGGTCAGGCGAACACGCCCGTCGACAGGTACCGATCGCCGCGGTCGCAGACGATGAAGGCGATCGTGGAGTCGCGCACTTCCTGCGCGATCCGCAAGGCGACCGCGCACGCGCCACCCGACGACACGCCGCCGAAGATGCCCTCGTCGCGGGCGAGGCGGCGCATCGTCTCTTCGGCGTCCTGCTGCGCGACCGCCTCGATGCGATCGATGCGGCTGGCGTCGTAGATCTTGGGCAGGTACGCGTCGGGCCACTTGCGAATGCCGGGGATCGACGCCCCTTCGGCCGGCTGCGCGCCGACGATCGTCACCGCCGGATTGCGCTCCTTGAGGTATCGGGAAACCCCCATGATCGTGCCGGTGGTCCCCATCGCCGAAACGAAGTGGGTGATGCGCCCTTGCGTGTCCCGCCACAATTCGGGACCGGTCGCCTGGTAGTGCGCCAGCGGGTTGTCGGGATTGGCGAACTGATCGAGGACGACGCCCTTACCCTGTGCCTGCATCGCGAGGGCAAGGTCACGCGCCGCCTCCATGCCCTGCGCCTTGGTGACGAGGATCAATTCCGCCCCGTACGCCGTCATCGCCTGCCGCCGCTCGAGCGAGAGGTTGTCCGGCATGATGAGGATCATCCGGTAGCCGCGGCTCGCGGCCACCATCGCCAACGCGATTCCCGTGTTGCCGGACGTGGCCTCGATGAGCGTCGCGCCGGGCGCGATCTCGCCGCGCTTCTCGGCCTCGACGATCATCGACAGCGCCGGCCGATCCTTCACCGAGCCGGCGGGATTGTTGCCTTCGAGCTTGGCGAGCACGACGTTGCCGTGGCCCTGGCCCAGGCGCTGCAACCGCACCAGCGGCGTGTTGCCGATCGACGTTTCGAGGGTCGCGTACATCAGCGGATTGTAACCGTGTCGCGCGGTGCCGCCGCTTTGGCTGCCAGCGCGATCCGGGCAGCGAGCGGCAACACGAGGCCGGCGAATAGACGCTTGCGTGTCGAAATCTCCCCGATAGCGCACGCGGGCGCGTGCCGGCATGATCGCCGAGCTTCGTGTCGGCGACGGCACCCATAACGCGCGCTATCGGAGATCGTTGACCGGCGGCCCCCGTACTGGGGCAATCACCGGGCGGGCCGCCCTTCCTTGCCGTGCCCCGCGCCCTTGGCCGGTGTGCCGCCGGCCCGGATGTCGCCCTTGACCGCCCCCGCACCAGCGGGCGCGCTCCCAACCGCGTGGCCGCCGGCGGCTCCCGACGCGGCAGTTCCCTTGGCGGGTGCCGTCAGCGCGCCAGGGGCCCCAACGGTGATGTCGGCGCGCATCTTCTCGAGCCGCTTGGCGCCGATGCCCTTGACGTTCTGCAGTTCGTCGACGTTCTTGAACGGCCCGTTCTGCTTGCGATGGTCGACGATCGCCTGCGCCTTGGCCGGGCCGATCCCGGGCAGCGTATCGAGCTCCTCCTTGCTGGCCGTGTTGATGTTGACTGCGGCAAGTGCGGAACCTGCAAGCCAGGTCACGAATGCCAGCGCCCACGTGAGCTTCTTCATGACGACCTCCGAGCGTGTTGAAAGGTGGTACGCCGCGCAGCGCGGCGTACCGTCACGCTACGACGGGCGTCGCCTCCTGGGCCATCAGCCATTCGACGTAGGCCGCGACGCCCTCTTCGACCGAATGCATCCGTGCCGCGTATCCTGCCGCGCGCAGCGCGCTCAGGTCGGCCTGCGTGAAGCTCTGGTACTTGCCGACCAGCGCGGCGGGAAACTCGACGTACTCGATGACGCCGCTGCGCACCAGATCGACGAGGGAGAGCGGTGCTTCACCCGCCGCCTTCCGGCACGCATTGATCACGGCGACGGCCACTTCATTGAACGACTGCGCGCGGCCAGTGCCGACGTTGTAGATCCCCGAGCGATCGCCACCGTCGAGGAAATCGAGGTTCACGGCGACGACGTCGCGCACCGCGATGAAGTCGCGGCGCTGTTCGCCGGCCGCGTAGCCGCCCGAACCCGCGAAGAGCCGCACGCGACCTTCGGCGCGATACTGGTGGAAGAAGTGAAACG
Source organism: Burkholderiales bacterium (assembly GCA_020852555.1). Lineage (GTDB taxonomy): Bacteria > Pseudomonadota > Gammaproteobacteria > Burkholderiales > Casimicrobiaceae > VBCG01. The sequence continues at coordinate 20,764 of JADZAQ010000149.1, read as the reverse complement.
CAACCGACGCCATGCGCTGCTTGTGCGCCTCGCGCGGGCCATACACGTTGAAGTAACGGAAGCCCACGATCGGCGCCGTGCGCTCGGCGAGCGTGCGGCGCACGTGCTGGTCGAAGAGGAATTTCGAGTAGCCGTACACGTTGAGCGGCGCTTCGTGCGCGCGCTGTTCGACGAACGTCCGCCCGCCGCCGTAGACCGACGCGCTCGACGCATACAGGAACGGGATATCGTTGTTCTGGCAGTACTCGAGAAGATCGAGCGAGTAGCGGTAGTTGTTGCGCATCATGTAGCGGCCGTCGGTCTCCATCGTGTCCGAGCAGGCGCCTTGATGCAGCACGGCGGCGATATCGTCCTCGAAATCGCCGGCGGCGAGGCGGACCAGGAATTCCTCCTTGTCGAGGTACTCGGCGAAGTCGCAATCGACGAGATTGCGGAATTTGTCGGCGCGCGCGAGATTGTCGACGGCGATGATGTCGGTCTCGCCGCGATCGTTGAGACCGCGTACGAGGTTCGAGCCCACGAATCCGGCGGCGCCGGTCACCACGATGTACACTTTGCCGCGCTCCTATAGGGCGAGATCCACACCAGCGAGCTCGCTCGTCACGAACGGTACGCGCGGCGCAACCGCGCACAGCAGCTCGTACCCCACCGTCGCCGCTGCCGACGCCACCTCGTCGACCGGCAAACCTTCTCCCCACAAGACCACCGGACTGCCGACCGCCGCCTCCGGCACTTCGCTCAAGTCGACCGTGAGCATGTCCATCGACGGTCGGCCGACCAGCCCCGCCTTCTTGCCGCAGACAAGCACCGGCGTGCCGTTCACGGCGTGTCGCGGATAGCCGTCGCCGTAACCGCAGGCGACGACACCGACGCGGTGCGACCGCGTCGCGACGTAAGCGCCGCCGTAGCCCACCGCCTCACCCGGTCGCACGTCCTGCACGCCGATGAGCGCGCTGCGCAGCGTCATTACCGGCCGCAGGCCGAGCGTCTCCGCGCTCGCGTAGGGCAATGGCGTGGCGCCGTAGAGCATGATCCCCGGGCGCACGACGTCGCCACCGACTTCGCCGTAGCGAATGACACCGGCGGAGTTGGCGAGCGAGCGCGGGTACGGCAAGCCCTTGCAGGCGCGCTCGAACTCGGCCAGCGCTTCGGCGAGGCCGTCGTCCTCGTCGGCACGCGCGAAGTGCATCATGAGGCGCAGCGCCGCGACCGACGGCGAAGAGGTGAGGCGCCGGCAGACGTCGGCGACCTTCCCGGGGCGAAAGCCCAGGCGATTCATCCCCGCATTGACCTTGACGAAGACTTCGAGCGGCCGCTCGAGGACGGTCGCTTCGAGCGTGCGCACCTGCTCCTCGTCGTGAACCACGGTGGCGAGCCGGCGCCGCGCGAACTCGGGCAACTCGTCCGGAGTGAAGAAGCCCTCGAGCAGAAGAACGCGCCGCGAATAGCGCTGGTCGCGCAGGAGGTGCGCCGCTTCCGGCTCGACCACCGCCAGCCCATCGGCGCCGTCGAGTCCGGGCAGCACGCGCAACAGACCGTGGCCATAGGCATTCGCCTTCACCACGGCCAGCACCTGCGTCCCAGGTGCCTGCTCGCGCACGCGTGCCAGGTTCGCTCGCAGCGCGGCAACGTTTATTTGGGCGTAGAGCGGTCGCGCCATACGGGGGTCGAGGGGCGCGTTCAACGGCAGGCAGGCCCCATGCACGAGCGGCTTATGGCGCCGATCATGGCATGGTATAAAGCGCGGGCCGCGACGTCACGCATTATAACCGGCACCCTTGTACGCTACGGCGGGGTGCAATCCCAAGTGGACGCGAAGGCCGCCCGTCGTGCGGGCAACGAGGACATGAAACCCGGCTTTTACATCATCATGGCGGCGCAGTTCTTCTCGTCGCTCGCCGACAACGCGCTTCTCATCGCCGCCATCGCGCTCTTGCAGGACTCGCAATCGCCGGGGTGGATGATCCCGGCGCTCAAGCAGTCGTTCGTCGTGTCGTACGTCGTACTGGCGCCGCTGGTGGGCGCTTTCGCCGACGCGATGCCCAAAGGGCGCGTCATGCTCATCACCAACGCGATCAAGGTGGTGGGCTGCCTGCTCATGCTGTTCACGCTGCACCCGCTCGCCGCCTACGCGGTGGTGGGTCTGGGTGCCGCCGCCTACTCGCCGGCCAAGTACGGCATCCTCACCGAGCTCCTTCCTGCCAGGCAACTCGTCGCTGCCAACGGCTGGATCGAGGGCACCACGGTGGCGTCGATCGTCCTTGGCGTCCTCCTGGGCGGCGCGCTGATCAGCGTGAAGGTATCGACGATTCTCCTCGGCTTCGACGTGCCGATGATCGACACCGGCATCAACACCCCGCCGGACGCCGCAATCGCCGTCATCGCCGTCATCTATGTCGTCGCCGCGATCTTCAACTGGTACATCCCGGACACCGGGGTGGACCACCGCGTGCCGAGCCGCAACCCGCTCTTCCTCATCCGCGAGTTCTCGCACTGCGTCATGCTGCTGTGGCGAGATCGCCTGGGGCAGGTCTCGCTCGCCACCACGACGCTCTTCTGGGGCGCGGGCGCCACGCTCCAGTTCATCGTCCTCGCCTGGGCGCAGAAGGCGTTGGGCTTCGACCTGTCGCAGGCGTCGATCATGCAGGGGGTGGTCGCCGTCGGAATCGCCGTCGGGGCGGTCCTCGCCGCGCGCTTCGTATCCCTGCGCCAGTCGGTGCAGGTCCTGCCGATCGGGGTCGCCATGGGGCTCGTGGTGATCACCATGGTGTTCGCACACAGCGCGGTCGTGGCCGCGGTCCTCATGATCGTGATCGGCGCCTGTGCCGGTTTCTTCGTGGTTCCGATGAACGCGCTCCTGCAGCATCGCGGTCACGTGCTCATGGGCGCCGGACACTCGATCGCGGTGCAGAACTTCAACGAGAACCTCGGCATCCTGGTGATGCTGGGACTCTACGCCTACCTGACCTACACCGGTGCGTCGGTCAATCGCTCGATCGTGCTCTTCGGCGTCTTCATGTCGGCGGCGATGCTGCTCGTGCTGTGGCGGTTCATGTACAACCAGTCGAAGAGCGATGCGCTGCGGCTCATCGCCGAGGAAGATGACGGGCGGGTGCACTGACGGTCGGCGCGCCCGCCGTCGGTGGGCAGGGCCTTCCTCGCTACAGCACGAACGGCCGATCCGGAAGTTCGTTCGCACTGCCGGTCGAACGGGGCGAGTGCGCCGCCAGGTGTGCTCCGACGGCGCCGATGCCGGCCACGGCGGCGTCGACCTCGTGGCCGGCGGCAAAGCCCTCTTCCATCGTGCTGCAAATCGCCTGCCAGCCGTCGGCGCCCACCTTGGCGTGGATGCCGCGATCGGCCACGATCTCGACATCACGATCGGCGAGCAACAGGTAGATGAGCACGCCGTCGTTGTGCTCCGTATCCCACACGCGCAGCGCCCCGAACACCTCGAGCGCACGTTCGCGCGGCGTCTGCCCACGCCACACGCGGGAGAGTGGCAGCGCTGCCTCGAGCGCGAAGCAGATCTGTCCCGAATGTCGGCGTTCGCACTCGCCGATCGCCGCCTCGATCCGGGCGAGTGCGGCTGCCGGAAATTGCCGCCGCAGGTGCCCGTGGTCGGTGCGGAAGTGGCGCCACAGGCGCCGCAGCAGCGAAGGAGGGGGGCGGGCCGTCACCTCACCAGCTCCCCGAGGCGCCGCCGCCGCCGAAGCTGCCACCACCGCCCGAGAATCCACCTCCACCGCCACCGCCGCTGCTCCAACCACCACCGCCACCGCCGCCCCGCGAACTTCCGGGTGGCAGCCAGACCCCACCGCCGCGCGATGCGAGGCCGGAGCCCGTGCCGGCGGCGAACAGCAGCACGATGAGCGCCAACACCGCTGCGATGATGCCGAAGGCGATCGAACCCATCAGCAGCCACGTCCCCACCCCGGCGACGCCCGAGCCCAGGATCGTGCCGAACACCCTGCCGAACAGGCGCCGCAGCACACCGCCCACGGCCGGCACGACGACGAACAGGAAGAAGAGCAGGATCACCGGCACGTCACCCAGGTCGCGCACCGCTGGTGCGCTCGACGCGGAGGGTGCGACGATCGCGCCCGGATCCTTGTCGACCGTGGCGATGATGGCGTCGACCCCCGCCTCCACCCCCTTGTCGAACTGGTTCTGCCGGAAGTACGGGGCGATCACGTCGCCGATGATCCGCCGGGAGGCCGCATCGGTCAGCGTTCCCTCGAGACCGTAGCCCACCTCGATGCGCAGCTTGCGATCGTTCTTGGCGACGATGAGGAGCGCCCCGTTGTCGTGCCCCTTGCGACCGATCTTCCAGGCCTCCGCGACGCGAATCCCGTACGCCTCGATCGACTCCGGCTGCGTGGTGGGAACGAGCAACACGGCGAGCTGGTTGCCGGTCCTGGCCTCCCACGCCGCGAGCTTGGCGACGAGCGCCTGCGACTGCTGCGGCGAGAGCGTCTGCGTGAGATCGGTGACCCGCTCGCGCAGCGATGGGATGGGTACCAGCCCGTCGCGACCCGCCTGCCACGCCTGCGCCAGCGTGGCGGTCAGCGCAAACGCGAGGAGCGCAAAACCCCACGCGAAGCGCGTGCGCCGCATGACGGCCAAGGGCTACCGGTGACTCAGGCCGCGTGGGGCAGCATGCGCCATTGCGACGTCTTGGCCGGTGCCGGGGGAGGCGGCACGGCCGGCGCCGCCGGCGTCTTGCCGAAATCGACGGTTGGCGGCCGGCTGATCGCCGCCTCGTTCTCGACGGTGAAGTTGGGCTTCACGTCCATCTTGAAGAGCATCGCCGTCAGGTTGGTCGGGAACGAGCGCACCGTCGTGTTGTACAGTTGGACCGTGTCGATGTAGCGCTTGCGGGCGACGGTGATGCGGTTCTCGGTACCCTCGAGCTGCGACTGCAGGTCGCGGAACGCGCCGTCGGCCTTGAGGTTCGGATAGTTCTCCGCGACCACCAGCAGGCGCGACAGCGCTCCGGTGAGCTCGCCCTGCGCCGCCTGGAACTTGGCGAAGGCGGCCGGATCGTTGACGAGTTCGGGCGTGACCTGGATCGCGCCGACTTTCGCACGCGCATTGGTCACGGCGGTCAGCACGTCGCTCTCCTGCGCAGCGTAGCCCTTGACCGTGTTGACGAGATTCGGCACCAGGTCGGCACGGCGCTGGTACTGGTTCACGACTTCCGACCATGCCGCCTTGATGCCTTCATCCTGCCGCTGCAGGTCGTTGTAGCCGCAACCGCCCAGCGACAGCGCGACGACGGCGACGAGCAGGGCAGCGAGTTTCTTGGTCATGGATCTCTCCCTGGAACGAAGGACGCGGAACGAGACGGGCCCGCGACGCGAAATATGCGTGCTGACGCGCTCCCGCGCAAGCGGCGCACGCCGCCCGTGCGACGAACCGCCGTTACGGCGGCATCGCCCCGGCTTGGCGCTCGATGGTTGACCGCGCGAACACCAGGTCCTCCCACGCCTTGGCCTTGTCGGGCAGCGTGCGCAAGAGGTACGCCGGATGATAGGTCACGATGACCGGAACGCCCCGATAGCGGTGCACGCGTCCGCGCAGGCTCGCGATGCTGGCGTCGGTGCCGAGCAGCAGCGACGCCGCCGCCTTGCCGAGTGCGACGACGAGCTTGGGTTGGATGAGCTCGACCTGTCGTTCGAGGTACGGGCGGCAGGCGTCGACTTCGGCCGGTTCCGGGGCACGGTTGCCGGGCGGGCGACACTTCAGCACGTTGGCGATGTAGACGTCGCGGGCACGCGAGAGCCCTAGCGCCGCCAGCATGTTGTCGAGGAGTTGCCCCGCCTGCCCCACGAACGGCTCGCCGCGCGCATCTTCTTCGGCCCCAGGCGCCTCGCCGACGAAGAGCCAATCGGCTGCCCGATCGCCGACGCCGGGTACGACTTTCTGGCGCGTGGCGCAAAGCTTGCACGCCGTGCACGCCGCGACGTCGGCCGCGAACGCGTCCCAGGTGAGGGTCGCGATGCGCTGGCGGCGCGCGGCTTCGGCCGCGACGGAGTCACCCTCGCTGCGCGCGGCCGAGAAAGCCGGATCGACGGCCGCCAGCGACGCGGGACGCCGGACCCAGCGCGGCTCGAGACCGAGTTCGGCGAGGATGTCGTTGCGCACTGCGCTCACCGGGTGCCCCCGGTCGCGACGCATGCACGCGCGCCGCAGCGCCGGGCGGCAGCGCCCCTCATCGGAGTTCCTTGCGCATCACGAGCGCGTCCTCGCGCTTGCCGTCGGGACCGGCCGGGTAGTAGTCGGCACGGCGCGCGATGTGCGCAAAGCCGGTGCTCTCGTACAGCGCAATCGCCGGGGCATTGCTCACCCGGACCTCGAGGAACGCCTGCTCCGCGCCGACCCGCGCGGCAGCCGCGATGAAGCGCGACACCAGCGCACGCCCCAGGCCCTCGTGCCGCGCGTCGGGCACCACCGAAACGTTGAGGATCTGCGCCTCGCCGGGCGCCACCATCATCACGCCGTACGCGACGATGCGCCCGTCGCGCTCGGCCACCTGTGCCGCGTATCCGGCGGCGAGTGCGTCGCGGAAGTTGCCGGCAGTCCATGGTGCCGCATGGATATGCGCCTCCAGCGCCGCGACATAGCCGGCGTCCTCGCTGCGCATCGGCCGCCAATCGACGCGACCCGATGCCGCGATGCGAGGCAGCGCAGCCATGGCGCTACAGGCGTTGACCGGCATTGCGCTCGGCCGTCGTGAGTGCGATGCGGTGGCGCACGTACAACGGCAGCGCCTCGGCGGCGGCGACACTCGTGCCGGCGGCGACGCTCGCCTGCGCGAGTTCGCCGATCGCCGCCGCCTGCGGGTGCAGCGCCGCATCGTGCCCGCCGAGGGCGAGTTGCGTCGCGAGATCGGGATACGCCGCGAAGCCATCGCCGGCACCGAACCACTCGTGCGGTGACGGCGGAACCACGACAGCGGCCGGCGGCGTTACCGCCACGGGCATCGCTTCGCACCACGTACCGTCGACACGCACCATGCTCGCCACGTAGACCTCGCGCATGCGCGCATCGAGGCAGGCCACGACGCGCGACCAGCCGTGCGCGCGCCACGCGGTCTGGGCCAGTGCGGCGAGCGTCGAGATGGGGACGAGCGGACGCCCGGCGCCCAGGGCGAGACCTTGCGCGACGCTGCACGCGACGCGCACGCCGGTGAATGCGCCGGGACCCGCGCCGAAGGCGATGGCGTCGAGATCGACCAGCACGAGCCCTGCTTCATCGAGCAATTCGTCGACGAGCGGCAGCAGGCGCGACGAATGCGCATGGCCGACGTGCTCGTCGCGCTCGAGAAGCCGCGCACCATCCCGGACTGCGACGGAGAGCCACGCGGTTGAAGTGTCGAACGCCAGGATCTTCACGTCCGCGAGTGTACCGGAGCAGCGTGCCCGGAGTGCCGGATGAGGTCGGTACAATGGCCCTTCCGTCGGCCGGCACTGCCCCGCCCGCGACCCGCCGCACGATGCCTCCCACCGCCGCACCCGCTGCCACGCTGCACCTGCTCGCCGTCGAGTCGCTCGACCAGGAGGGGCGCGGTGTCGCGCACCACGACGGCAAGGCGACGTTCGTCGAGGGCGCCTTGCCCGGCGAGCGCGTCGACGCCGCGATCGTGCGCGACAAGCCGACCTACGCCACGGCGCGCGTGGTGCGCGTACGCGAAGCGAGCGCGTCGCGCGTGACGCCACGCTGTCCGCACTTCGGCGTGTGCGGCGGCTGCACGCTCCAGCATGCGCATCCCACGCTGCAACTGGCCGCCAAGCAGCGCACGCTCGAGGATGCGCTCGCGCGGATCGGACGCGTGCGTGCGGCGACGATCCTGCCGGCAATCAGCGGTCCGGCCTGGGGTTATCGCCATCGCGCCCGGCTGTCGGTGCGTCACGTCGTCAAGAAGGGCAGCGTCCTCGTCGGCTTCCACGAGCGCAAGTCGAGCTTCGTCGCCGACATGACGCAGTGCCCGGTCCTCCCGCCGAAGCTCTCCGCGCTGCTGCCGCGCCTGCGCGAGCTCGTCGGTGCGCTGTCGGTGCGCGACCGGCTGCCGCAGATCGAGGTTGCCGTCGGCGAGCAAGGCGGTGCGCTCGTCCACGCCCTGGTGCTGCGCATCCTCGCCCCGCTCAATGCCACCGATGAGGACCATCTCGCCGCTTTCGCGGCCGCGCACGGCGTCGAGTTCTGGACGCAAACCGGTGGACCGGCCACCGTCGCCCCGCTCTTCCCCAACGCGACACCGCTCGCCTACGCACTTCCCGAGTTCGACGTCACGCTGCCGTTCGGGCCGACCGAGTTCACGCAGGTCAACTACGCCATCAATCGCGTCCTCGTCCGTCGCGCGCTGGCGCTGCTCGCTCCCGAACCGGGCGAGCGTGTCGTCGATTTCTTCTGTGGTCTGGGCAACTTCACGCTGCCGATCGCCCGCCGCGGCGCGCAGGTCGTCGGGGTGGAGGGCAACGCGGCGCTCGTGCGGCGCGCCGCCGACAACGCCGCCCGCAATGGACTCGCCGAACGTGCGTCCTTCGCCGTGGCGAACCTCTTCGAGCCCGGCGCGCCGTCGCTCGCCGCGCTCCGACCCTTTACCGCCGCACTCCTCGATCCGCCGCGCGAGGGCGCCGTCGAACTCGTCAAGGCGCTGCCCGTCAGGGACTCGCCGGCAGCCCTGCGCCGCCTGGTCTACGTGAGCTGCGCACCGGCGACGCTCGCCCGCGACGCCGCCGTCCTCGTCCACGATCGCGGCTACCGCCTCGCGGCCGCCGGGGTGATCAACATGTTCCCGCACACCGCGCACGTCGAGTCGATCGCGGTCTTCGAGTAGGCGGAATCAGGCCCACCCGTGCTTCGCCGGCGCGGGTGGGCGGCGGGTCGGGCGTCCGCGGCGGTATGGATGCCGCCGGCGCAGGGTCCAGCAGAACGGGGCGCCGCAGCGCCCCGTTCTGGCATCCAGCCGAGTGCCGTCGCTCAGTCGCGCTGACCCGAGAAGGCCATCAGGATATTGAGCAGGCTGATGAAGAGGTTGTAGACGTTGAGGTACAGCGCCATCGTGGCCATGATGTAGTTCGTCTCCCCGCCGTGCACGATGCGCGACACGTCGTACAGGATGTACGCCGAGAAGATGAGCACCGCGATCGCCGACAGCGCGACCGAGAACGCCGGCATCTGGAAGAAGAGGTTGGCGAGCGAGGCGACGATGAGCAGGATGAGGCCCACGAAGAGGAACTTGCCCATGAAGGAGAAATCCTTCTTGGTCACCGTCGCGACCCCGGCGAGCGCGAAGAAGATCGCCGCCGTCATCCCGCCGGCGAGGCCGATCAGTTGGCCGCCGTTGCGCAGGCCGAGCGCCACCGTCAGGATCGGCGTCAGCGCCACCCCGGCAATGAACGTGAAGCCGAAGAGCGCGACGACGCCCCACGCGCTGTTACGCAGTGCAGTGACGACGAAGAGCGATCCGATCATCACGCCGAAGAGCAGCAGCGGCGCCATGACCGGCGCGGACTGGAAGAACGCGAACAAATTGAGCTGCATCCCCACGTACGCGCCGACGATCGTCGGCAGCATGGTGAGTGCCAGCAACCAGTACGTGTTGCGCAGGACGGTGTTTTCCGAAATCGGCAGCGGTATCGGGCGGCTCGCACCACCTGCGCGCTCGACCCCCTCCGGCAACGGCGGCAACTGCGTTTGGCGACCCGGCATCACCGGCTCGAACTTGCGATCCATAAAGCCTCCATGGCGACCCGACACGGGCCGATACGTACCTAAGACTATCAGAAAACCTGGGGGTTTCAATAGGACCCACCCTGCTGTCTGCAGGGGCATGGGCCCCTGCTAATATGCCTCCTCCGCCGGCGCATTCAAGCGGTGTCGCGGTGAACGGAAGGCTGGCCGAGCGGTTTAAGGCACCGGTCTTGAAAACCGGCGAGGGTGCAAGCTCTCCGTGGGTTCGAATCCCACGCCTTCCGCCACCCCTCACTTGCAAGCCGACGCGCAGCCGGGGATCTACGTCCGCAACGGAACTCCGGGTTCGCGCCGTGGCGCGCCGGCCACGGCCACTACCCGGCAATCTGCTCCACCTGCCGCCACGCGACTTCCGCGATCGTCCGCGCTCGTGCGCCCACGGCAGCGGCGTTCGCATCGGCGGAGTTGCCCTGCAGCGCGCGCTTGGCGATGCCCTGCAGGATCGCGGTGAGCCGGAACATGCTGAACGCGACACAGAACTCCCACGCGACGGGATCGATGCCGTCGCGCCCCGCCCGCCGGCAATACGTCGCCACGTAATCCGCTTCACCCGGGATGCCGAGTGCCGCGAGGTCGCGGCCCGCCATGCCGCGGAACTGCGCCCAGGTGAGACGCCACGCCATCGCGTGATACGAGAGGTCGGCGAGCGGGTGGCCGAGGGTGGAGAGCTCCCAGTCGAGTATTGCGATCACCCGCGGCTCGGTGGGGTGGACGATGAGGTTGTCGAGCCGGAAGTCGCCGTGCACGATCGCGCTGTCGTCACTCTGCAGCACGTGCCGCGGCAGCCACTCGATGAGCCGATCCATCGCGTCGATGCGCTCGGTCTCCGCGGCGCGATACTGCTTCGTCCACCGCGCGACCTGCCGCTCGAAGTAGTTGCCCGGACGTCCGTAGTCGGCAAGGCCGATCGCCGCGTAATCGACGCGATGGAGCTTCGCCAGCGTCGCATTGATATCGTCCCACAAGGCTCGCCGTTGCCGCGGATCGAGTTCGGGCAGCGCCGGATCGAAGAACTGGCGACCTGCCGCGAAGTCCATCACGAAAAACGGCGTGCCGACGATGCTGCGATCGTCGCAGTAGCCGTACGTGCGGGGCACCGGTACGCCGCTGCCCGCGAGTGCCGTCAGCACGCGGTATTCGCGATCGACCGCGTGCGCCGACGGCAAGAGTTCGCCAGTGGGCTGCTTGCGCAGCACGTACGAGGCGCTCCCGAAGCGCAGGCGGAAGGTGGGATTGGATTGCCCACCGGCGAGCGGCTCGACGGTGAGCGGTGCATCGGCCACGGGGACGATGCCGCGCAGATAGCGGTCGAGGCTGGGGGTGGCGAGGGCATCGGTGCGCATGGGGCGGGGTCGCTGGTGTTTGGCGACGGATCATCGCACGCTCGCGCCTGCCGTAGGACTGCGGCGGACATCGTTTCGCGTCGATGGCGGGTGGCTCACGGGCACCGCGCGCGCTAACGTGGGACCGACGGCAGCAGCGCAGTGGAGGAGAGGACCATGCCGGATGGAACGAGGATGGAGGTCACCGACCCCGGTGTGCAACGGGTGACGCTCGGCCGGGAGCGCGATGTCGAGCGCTGGTGCGCACAACTGCGCTGCACGGAAGCGCAACTGCAGCGTGCCCTCAAGGCGGTCGGCAACAGCCCTGCGCAGATCGCGGCGCACCTGCAACGCAAATACGGCGCGCGTTCGCGCTGACCGCTGGCGACGCCGGCGCAAAACGACGGCTCGCCGTGCAGCCGTGCGTGCGCGGCGCTGGCGATGCGGGTATCCTTGCACCGCATTCGCCGCGCCTTTCCCCCGTGATGCGCCCGACCTTCCACGACCGCGCACGATCATGACCCGTCGCCATTTCCTCCATCACGGTGTCGCCGTACTCGCCACGGCCGCTGCGCTTCCCGCGATCCGCGCCCGTGCGGCGACGAGCGACAAGATCGTGAAGACGCGCGACGAGTGGCGCGGCACGCTCACCGCCGAGCAGTTCGACATCCTCCGCGAGGAAGGCACCGAAGCGCCGTTCACGAGCCCGCTCAACCACGAGAAGCGCAAGGGGACCTTCGTGTGCGCGGGTTGCGCGGCGCCGCTCTTCACGTCGGACACCAAGTTCGACAGTGGCACGGGCTGGCCGAGCTTCTGGGCGCCGATCCCTGGCGCGCTCGCCACCAAGGTCGACTACAAGCTCGTCTATCCGCGCACCGAGTACCACTGCCGCCGCTGCGGCGGGCATCAGGGCCACGTGTTCGACGATGGCCCCAAGCCTACCGGCCAGCGCTACTGCAACAACGGCATCGCGCTCCGCTTCATCCCGGCATAGGGCGCGGCGGGCGACCCCACGAATACCGCGTCGTCCGGCGGAGACTCAAGCGAGCGGCGCGACCTTCAGCACCTCGTCCGCCGTGGTGATGCCGGCGGCGACCTTCATCGCGCCGGATACGCGCAGCGGCTTCATGCCGTCCTTGTACGCCTGCTCGCGGATCGCGCGATCGTCGGCATCGTGCGTGACGAGCCGGCGCAGCGCCGGTGTCAACACCATGATCTCGTACAGGCCGATGCGACCCAGGTAGCCCGTCATGCGGCATTCGAGGCAACCGACCGGCGCCATGACCTGCGCCGGCTTGTCGGCGCGCCAGGGGGCCGTCATCATCTTCCACGTCTCGTCGTCGGGCGGCTCGGCGGGCGCCTTGCAGTGCGGACACAAGGTGCGCACCAGGCGCTGCGCCATCACACCCAGGAGCGTCGACGACAGGAGGTACGGCGGCACCTTGAGGTCGAGGAGCCGCGTGACCGCCGTCGGGGCGTCGTTGGTGTGCAGCGTCGACAGCACGAGATGGCCGGTGAGCGCCGCCTGCACCGCCATGTCGGCGGTATCGAGGTCGCGGATCTCGCCCACCATGATGATGTCGGGATCCTGCCGCAGCAGCGTGCGCACGCCCGACGCGAAATCGACGCCGATGGCAGGCTGCACCTGCATCTGGTTGAAGAGCGGCTCGATCATCTCGATCGGGTCCTCGATCGTGCACACGTTGACCTCGGGCGTGGCGAGCGTCTTCAACGACGAGTACAGCGTCGTCGTCTTGCCCGATCCGGTCGGCCCGGTGACGAGGATCACGCCGTTGGGCTGCCGGATCATCTGCTCCCAGCGCTCGCGATCGTCGGCGGTGAAGCCGAGATCCGCGTACTCGCGCACCAGCACTTCGGGCGTGAAGATGCGCATCACGAGCTTCTCGCCGAAGGCGGTCGGCATCGTGGCGATGCGCAGTTCCACCTCCTCCCCGTCCGGCGCCAGCGTCTTGATGCGGCCGTCCTGCGGACGGCGGCGCTCGACGATCTCCATGCGCGCGAGGAGCTTGATGCGCGAGGTCATCGCCACCAGGACCGGCTGCGGAATCGTGTACACCTGGTGCAGGATGCCGTCGATACGGAAGCGCACGACGCCGGCGTCGCGCCGCGGCTCGACGTGGATGTCGGACGCGCGCTGCTCGAAGGCGTACTGCCACAGCCAGTCGACGATGTGGACGATGTGCTGGTCGTTGGCGTCGAGGTGCCCGTGCGCACCGAGCTCGACCAGTTGCTCGAAGTTGCTGACGGTGAGCGATCCCTTGCTCTTCTCCTGCGCGCGCTTCATCGACCGCGCGAGGTTGAAGAACTCGCTGATGTAGCGCTTGATCTCGACCGGATTGGCGAAGACGAACTTCACCTCGCGCTTGATCATCTCCTCGAGGTCGTCCGCCCAGGCGCGCACGAAGGGCTCGGACGTGGCCACCGTGACGGTCAGGCGGTCGACCGCCACGGGGAGGATGCGGTAACGCTCGGCGTACGCGTTCGACATCGTCTGCGTGACCGCGGTGAGATCGATCTTCAGCGGATCGATGTGGTAGTAGGGCACCTTGAGCCGGCCGGCGAGCCACTCGACCATGGCCTCGAGGGTGAGCAGCTTGTGCGGTGGTTTGGCCGACTTCAGCTTCTGCGCGGCGATGAGCTCGAGCGGATGGTCGTACTGTCGGGTGCGCGAGCGCGCGAGATGCTCGGCCTCGGCCGGCGTGACGAGGGCATCGGCCGCGAGCAGCTTGACGATGTCGTCGAGGCGAAGGCGGCGGTCGGGCGCGCGCGCGTGACGCGGCCCACCGGGAGCCGCCGGTGGCCCCTCCGGGGTGGCGGCTGGGCGCGGGCCCGGCGGGGAAGGTTCACTTTTCGGATGCGAAGCCATGCCGGCAATGCTACTCCGCCGGCGCGACCCGACGAAGCGCCCCCGCCACCGCGCGACGTCCGGCGGCTCGCCCGGTATCGCGCTACGATGCCGGTCAGCGTGGTGCGCGGTATCAGCAGCCGCGCGACGCCCCGCCTCCCGTGGCGGGTGCGCTCCCGTCACGGAACCGGAGTCCAGTCATGCCCCGCAAGTCTTCGCCGGCCAGCCTCGATGACCATCAGTACGAGGTACTCGCCGCCTTTCGCTATGCGCTGCGCGGCTTCCTGCACTTCAGCGAGGCTGCCGCGGAGGAAAGCGGACTGGCGACGCAGCACTACCAGGCGATGCTCGTGGTTCGCGGTTGCCCCGCCGATCGCCGGATCACGATCGGGGAGCTCGCGCGGCAACTCTTCATCCGACCGCACAGCGCCGTCGGCCTCGTCGATCGGCTGCACGCACGCGGCCTCGTGCGGCGCGAAGTCTCGGTGGCGGATCGGCGCAAGGTCCACCTGCACCTGACGGTGAAGGGAGAGCGCGTGCTGGAGCGCCTCGCCGGCGTCCACCAGGAGGAGTTACGGCGCATCGGCCCGGAACTGCGCCGCCTCGTCGGCCAGGTCACCCGGGCGACGGCGGGCGCCGCCCTCCCCAGGTCCCCGCGTCAGCGCGTCGCCCCGGGTGGTGCCACCGGCACCTGGAAGACCTCACGCAGGTAGGCGACGTACGACGGATCGTAGTCCATCGTCTTCGACGGCTCGTCGCTGATCTTGGCAACGGGCTGGCCGTTGCAGCGCGTCATCTTGATCACGCATTGCAGCGATGCGTAGCCCAGGTCGTTGGTGAGGTTGGTGCCAATCCCGAACGAGGTCTGGGTACGCCCCTTGAAATATTCGTACAGGCGGATCGCCAGCGGGATGTTGAGGCTGTCGGAGAACACCATCGTCTTCGTCCGTGGATCGATCCGCATCCTCTGGTAGTGCTCGATGAGCTTGTCGCCCCACTCGAAGGGGTCGCCCGAATCGTGGCGGACCCCGTCGAAGAGCTTGCAGAAGAAGAGGTCGAAGTCACGCAGGAAGGCGTCGAAGCCGACGACGTCGGAGAGCGCGATCCCGAGATCGCCGCGGTACTCGCGCGCCCACATGTTGAAGGCGAACGACTGCGAATCGCGAAGACGTGGCCCGACCGCCTGGCACGCCTGCAGGTACTCGTGCGCCATGGTGCCGAGCGGGGTCAGGCCCTGCTCCATCGCGAAGAGGACGTTGCTCGTGCCGACGAAGTGTGCCGGCATCCCGCGCTTCAGCGTCGCCAGCACCTCACCGTGCCAGGCGCGCGAGAAGCGCCGGCGCGTGCCGTAATCGGCGATCCGGAAATCGGTCCCCTCGACGGCATTGGCCTGCGCGATCTTGGCCGCCAGCCGCCGCCGCCCTTCGGCGAAGTCCGGAGCGGGCGCGTGATGCCGGTAGTACACCTCGCACACGATCGCCAGTATCGGCACCTCGAACATGATCGTGTGCAGCCACGGGCCCTTGATCGCGATGTCGATCTCGCGCGGCGAATCCTCGCGCCGGGAGATCCGAACGAACCTCTCGTCGAGATGGAAGAGCCCGAGGAGATCGACGAAATCGCTCTTGAAGAATCGCCAGCGGCGCAGGTATTCGAGCTCGTCCCGGGTGAAGCGCAGTTCGCACAGGTGGCGGATCTCGTCGCGGATCTCCTCCACGAACGGGCTGAGGTCGACGTCCGCATTGCGGCACTTGAAGCGATACTCGACCTGCGCCTCGGCGAAGTGGTGCTGCACCACCTGCATCATGGTGAACTTGTACAGGTCGGTGTCGAGCAGGGAGGGGATGATCACGGCGGCGGCAGGGCGAGGGCGTGGCGAAACCGCAGATGGTACCGCGGGCCGCCGGATGCCGACGCGGCCGGGCATCGCCGCCACGGTAGGCCGGCAAATCGGGCGAGTGCCGGGTCCGCGGCTTGGGGGAGTCCCCACCGCGCGCTTATCATGCTGGCACCGCGCGCACCCAGCCGACGATCCCGATGCTCATCAGTTGCGTTGCCTACCAGAACGGACGCAAGCTCGCCGACATCCCGGTCGAGCACATCAGCGATTACGTGCGCCGTGCCGACTGCTTCGTCTGGGTGGCGCTGTTCGAGCCGGCACCGGAGGAACTCGAGCAGATGGCGGTCGAGTTTGGCCTCCACGAGCTCGCCGTCGAGGATGCGCGCCACGGGCACCAGCGTCCCAAGATCGAGGAGTACGGCGACTCGCTCTTCGCTGCCGTGCACACCATCGAGCGGGAGAAGTCACCCGAGGGCGTCGAAGAGCTCGTCACCGGCGAGGTCGACATCTTCGTCGGTCCGAACTACGTCCTGACCGTGCGTCACCGCACGCACGTCGGATTCGCCGCCATGCGCGCCCGCACCGAGCGCGAGCCCGGCCTGCTGAAGAACGGCGCCGGCTACGTGTTCTATGCCGTGCTCGACAACGTGGTGGATCGCTACTTTCCGATCCTCGACTCGCTGGAGACCGACCTCGAGGCCGTCGAGGCGAAGATCTTCGAGCGCAACGCGGCCCGCGGCAACATCGAGGCGTTGTACGCGCTCAAGCAGGATCTCATGACGCTAAAGCACGCGGTCGACCCACTGATGGAAGCGACGGGTCGACTCTACGGCGGCCGCGTCCCGCAGATCTGCACCGGGATGAGCGAGTACTTCCGGGACGTGTACGACCACCTGCATCGCATCCACGCGGCAATCGAGGGTATCCGCGAGATGCTGCAGACGGCGATCCAGGTCAACCTCGGCATGATCTCGCTGTCCGACAGCGAAGTCACCAAGAAGCTCGCCGCCTGGGCCGCGATCATCGGCGTACCGACCATGGTAGCGGGCATCTACGGCATGAACTTCGAGCACATGCCCGAGCTCAAGTGGGCCTTCGGCTATCCGCTGACGATCGGCACGATGATCCTCGTCGACCTGGTCTTGTACCGCCACTTCCGCAAGCTGAAGTGGCTGTAGGCGCACGCGGTGGCGGCGCCGGCCGGCACCGACTCAGTGCTGGTGATCGCGCTCGCCGGAGGGTGCCGCCGGCACCACCGGGATGACGCGGTCCGGGGTTCCGGCCAGCGGCGTCACCGGCCACGTCGGTTGCAAGGTCGCATGGCGGATCGAGTACTCCGCACCCAGCATGCGCCGCGCCTGCGCGAGCAGCGGCAACCATTCCTCGCCGCGCCCGATCGACAGGTGCGCGGAGAGCGCCACCTCGTTGCTGCCCATGTTCCAGATGTGCAGATCGTGCACGTCCGCGACCCCGGGCAGCGCCGCGAGCGAGCGGCCGATGGCCTCGTAGTCGAGGTGCTGCGGCACGCCTTCCATCAGGACACCCGTCGACTGCTTGAGGAGCTGCCAGGTCGAGCGCACGATGAGCAGCGCGACCGCGACGGAGAGAACGGGATCGATCGGCGTCCAGCCGGTCACCATGATGACCACGCCGGCGACGATCGCCGCGAGCGAGCCGAGGAGATCGCCCATCACGTGCAGCAGCGCGCCTCGGGCGTTCATCGATTCGGCGGATGCGCGCCACAGCAGCCACGCGGCGACGATGTTCACCACGAGCCCGATGCTGCCGATCAGGGTGACCATGCCGCCGGCCACGGGGACCGGGGCGAGCAGGCGACGCACCGCCTCCACCGCGATGAACAGCACGATGGCGAGCATCGCGATCGCGTTGACGAAGGCCGCGAGCACCTCGGCACGAGCGTATCCGTACGATGCGCGGCTCGACGCCGGGCGGCGCCCGATCGCGTGGGCGAACAGCGCGAGCGCCAGCGCGGCGGCGTCGGTGACCATGTGACCCGCGTCGGAGATGAGCGCGAGCGAACCGGCGAGGTAGCCGCCGACCGCTTCGACGACCGCGAAGCCGGCAGTGAGCAGCAGGGCGAGCGTCAATGCCCGTCGCGTGCGGGAGCCGGCGACCGAGGGCACGTGGCGATGTCCCGGGCCGTGCCGGTGACCGTGGCCGTGCCCACCCGGGTGATCATGCCCGGGCGCGTGGTCATGGCCATCGCCCCGAGCGTGGCCGCCGCCGCGCCCGTGCGGAATACCCGCGCGCGCGCCGGAGGGGGACGTCTGGTGCGTTCGATCGTGCGGCATGATGGCAGGCGCCATTGTGCCAGCCCCGCCGGCGCCGCCGCGTAAAATGCGACCGTGACCCGCACCGACCGTACCGACGCCGTCGCCGCACTTGCCGAGCGCCTCGACGCGCTGCTTCCGCAGACGCAGTGCGCGCGTTGTGGCTACGCGGGATGCGCGCCGTACGCGCGCGCCATCGCGCAAGGCGATGCCGACATCGATCGTTGCCCGCCCGGTGGTGACACCGGTGCCGCCGCGCTCGCGGCGGTCGTGCGACGCACGGTGAAGCCGGTCGACCGCACCCGCGGCGACCCCGGCCCGCTCGTCGTCGCGGTGATCGACGAGACGAACTGCATCGGCTGCACGCTGTGCATCGCCGCCTGTCCCGTCGACGCGATCATCGGCGCGCCGAAGCGCCTGCACACCGTGCTGGCGTCGCTGTGCAGCGGCTGCGAGTTGTGCGTCGCCGCCTGCCCCGTCGACTGCATCGCGCTCGACCCGGCCGGGCGCGATTGGTCAGCCGACGCCGCGCGCGCGGCGCGCGACCGCCATCGCGCACGCAATGCGCGCGTCGCCCGCGCAGAGCGGATCGCCAATCGCACCGCCGCGCTCGCGCCAACCGCGCCGCCCACCCGCGATGCCGACCCGCGTGGGGCCGCCGTCGCTGCCGCGCTGGCGCGCGCCCGGGCGCGCCGCCAGGCCGCCGTGCTGCCGTGAATGCGGCGAAGCGCTTCGCGATCTATGCGCGGTTGCGCGCCGCGAACCCCAACCCGCAAACCGAACTCGCCTACCGCACGCCCTTCGAGCTGCTCGTTGCCGTGGTGCTGTCGGCGCAGGCGACCGACCGGAGCGTGAACAAGGCCACGGCGAAGCTCTACGCCAAAGCACGTACCCCCGCGGCGATCGCCGAACTCGGCGTCGAGGGGCTCATCCCCTACATCGCCTCGATCGGACTCTTCCGCACCAAGGCCAAGAATATCGTGGCGCTCTGCGAAATCCTCGTGCGCGAGCACGCCGGCGAGGTACCCGCGGATCGGCAAGCGCTCGAAGCGCTGCCGGGCGTCGGGCGCAAGACCGCCAACGTGGTCCTCAACTGCGCCTTCGGGCAACCGACCATCGCGGTCGATACGCACATCTTTCGGGTCGCCAATCGCACCCGCCTCGCCCCCGGCAAGGACGTCGCGGAAGTCGAGCGCAAGCTCGAGAAATTCACGCCCGAGGAGTTCAAGCGGGGCGCGCACCACTGGCTGGTCCTGCATGGGCGCTACGTATGCGTGGCGCGCATGCCCAAGTGTCCGATCTGCATCATTCGCGATCTGTGCGAGTACCCGCACAAGACCAAGGGCGAGCCGCCGCCGCTGCCGCTCGCCTGAAGGCCGGCTTCGTCCCGGCACCCACCACCGCGCACGCAGGCCATCGTCCCATGTTCAGCCCCTCCCGTGACGAGGCACGCCGCTTCCTGATCGACGCCTGGGCCAGGCACCGCGCCGGACAGCCGCTGTCCGACCTCGAAGCCATCGTCGTGCGCATCGTCGCGCTACACCCGGAGTACCACCCCGTCCTGGAAGCACCGGAGAAGCACGCGCACCGCGACTACCGGCCGGAAACCGGCGAGGTCAATCCGTTCCTGCACCTGACGCTGCACCTCGCGCTGGCCGAGCAACTCGCGATCGATCAGCCACCCGGCATCAAGGCGCACTTCGAGCGGCTATGCACGGCACGCGGCGACGAGCACGCGGCGTTGCACGCCGTGCTCGAATGTCTCGGCGAAGTGATCTGGGCCGCCCAGCGCCACGGCACGCCGCCCGACGCCAAGCTCTATCTCGACTGCCTCGAGCGGCAGCGCTGACGGCCAGTCGGGTTTGCTTTCGGATGCGACGCGCGACGCCACCGCCACCAGGCCGGCGCGCCCGGTCAGCGCCTCGCGTCGGCGCGGGCCGCCGCGCGCGGGCGATGCCGCTCAGTACCGGGTCGCGAGATTGCTGGGCTGGCGGGAGAAGTACTGCGCGACGTTCTCGATGTCCTGATCGGTCAGCGGGGTGGCCATCGCACCCATGATGGGGTTCTTGCGGCGGCCCGCCTTGTAGTCGCGCAGCGCCTTGGCGAGGTAGTCAGGATATTGCCCGGCGAGCTTCGGATAGTCCGGCGCGGTCGGAGTCGCGCCGTCGGCCCCGTGACACGCCGCACAGATCTCTTGCACTTTCTTCTTGCCAGCCTCGAGGTCGGCGGCAGCGGCCCCGGTGCAGACGGTGGCGCCGAGCGACAGCACGGCGAGCGAAACGAGCGTGCGAGTGATCATCATCGGTTCGCCGTGGTGAGAGGGGTCTGCGCGTAGTACGCCGCGAGGTCCGCCATGTCCTGGTCGGTGAGCGATCCGGCAATCGCGCGCATCGAGGGATGGCTGCGATCGCCGCTCTTGTACTCCTTGAGCGCGGCGACGAGGTACGCCGGATTCTGGCCCGAGAGCTTCGGCACCCGATACACCTCGGGAAAGGCGGTCCGCCAGCCGACGATGCCGTGGCACCCCTGGCACATCTGGATCTTCTGCGCGCCGCGATTGGGGTCGCCGGGGGTAGCCGCGGCTTGTGCCGCCGCCAGTTGCGGCAGCGCTGCCGCGAGGGCGAGGGCGACCAACGATACGGTTCTGTTCATGGGCGGAGACGAAGCCTTGCGAAAACGAGGACGC